>JBBIMC010000058.1:2358-8296 GCA_037444605.1 Mycoplasmatota bacterium
CGATCATAATCATACATCTTAACGATTGCTTTGGCGTTTTTCACAGAGTGAAGTGCTTCGATTTCAGCGATAGCTGATTGATAGGTTTCCCCGTGGGTTAACCGGCGATCGATCGAGATGGTGCATCCATCCGCAACAGCACACCGTGAGGGTGAACTGAAAAAGACTTCACTCACCGTCAAGGTGCCCTTTCCTAAGAAAGGATCATCTTTCAGTCTTTTCCCTAATTCTTGAAGTTCAAGCAAGATTGGTGCCATCTTGAAAATGGCGTTATCGCCACGTTCAGGAGCACTACCATGACAACTAATGCCACGGGTAGAGACACTGATTTCCATTCTTCCCCGATGCCCGCGGTAAATCCGACATGACGTGGGTTCGGTGATGACGACAAACTCCGGTTTGATGTGATCTTGTTCGATGATATACTGCCAACATAAGCCGTCACAATCTTCTTCCTGAACGGTTGCTGTCATCAAAAGTGTATAATCATCTTCTAGATGAAGATCTTTGATGATTTTGGCTGCATAAATCATCGCGGCCATACCACCTTCTTGATCGCTTGTTCCTCTTCCTCCGATATGAAGGTCATCTTCATATCCCTGATAAGGGTCAAACGTCCAGTTTTTGATTTCACCAATGCCGACCGTGTCGATGTGACCATCCATCGCGATTAAGTGTTTTCCGTGTCCCATATATCCCAAGAGATTTCCCATAGGATCGATGTCGATCTTATCAAATCCTACCTTTTCCATCTCTTGCTTAATTCTTTGGATAACTTCCTTTTCATGACATGATTCCGAAGGGATCCGTACCATGTCTCTTAAAAAGGCGGTCATCTCTTTTTCATAGCGTTTTGCGTAACTAACGATGGTTTCAAAAGGTATCATAGTGTTTTTCCTCGGTTCTTCTTTATTTTCTCATCATAGCTGAAGACTTTTTCGTATTCGTGATCCCAAAAATCCATGTGCTTCATCTGGTCTAGGTAGGCTTTTTCATACCCAAAGATCAACCAATCGTGTTCTTTCTGCAAGAAAAGTCGTTCTTTTTTCTCTTTCGAACGGACATCTTCGATATTTTCCGTATCCGCTTTAAGGAAGATATCTTTAAACCAGCGCTTTAAAACAAAATCTTCGGTCTCTAAAACACGACGATTGAGATCTTTAATGACGGAATCATAGCGATCAAATCCATCGGTCGCAATCGTGACGACATTATCCCCTTCACCAAGTTTTAGGTATTTTGCCATCTTAATGGCACCGATGATATTGCAGATCGTTGAAACGCCAAAAAGATCTTTCATCTTTAATGCCTCTTCATGACTGACGCCATAAAACTCTAAGATATGGGGAGCATCATGAATAATCTTCAATCCACGTACGGTTTCTTCATCTTCAATGAGCGTAATAAAGTCTGTATTGAGCACGTTATGAATTAAGGTGCACATCTTATCCCCAATACCTTCGATTCGGTGTTGTCCTCTACCACCATTCATCAGTGTCGAACATTCATAGGGTTCAAGCGCGACAATTTTCACTTCAGGGAATACTTTTTTAATGTGATCCCCTGCGGCGAGTGTCCCCGCACTTCCTGGTGCTGAAACAAAAGCAGCGATACGTTCATTCCCAATACCCTTGACGGCTTCAACGGCACTATGCCCTGTCACGTGTCTGTGGAATCTGTAGTTGGGTAATAGTTCAAATTGAGCTAGACTACGGTAGTTAGGATTTTTCTTCAGTTCATAGGTGCGTTGCAGTGTCAAGATGACATCCGATTCAGTCCCTGGGGTTAAATCGAGTTTAGCCCCATATTTTTGAATGCGTTCATACCGTTCTTTACTCATGTTATCGGGCATGATGACAATGGCATCCAAATTCATCAAGCGACAAATATAGGATACCCCGATACCAAAGTTACCGGTGGATGGACCTAAGATTGTGTGTTTACCTGGAATGATTTCACCATCCACACATCCTTCGATAAGCGTCGCATACGCAGGTCCAACTTTATGGGATCCAGAGGGGAAATACGTCCCAAGCATGACCACGATATTGGCATCAACACCGGTCATCGCTTTGGGCAAAACAATTTTATGCACGTGTTCTTGATCATCTTTCCATGTGATGTTAAAAAGATTCATGGGATCAAGTTCATCGTGACGTGCTTTTTTCGCACGTGCTTTAAGTTCTTGATCTAACAGACTCGGATGAAGCATTTCTTCATAGGTAGGTCCTAGAGGTATTTTAATCATGAGGTGTCTCCTTTAGTGATTCGTGTTGTTTGATAAATGCGTTAAGTTCAGGTGAACAAAGCGGGGGTGATCCCACCGCTTTTTGTGCATTGATGGGGTCTTTGAGTCCATGACCGGTATGAATCATCACGACTGATTCGCTCGATTTGATGATGCCTTGTTTCAGTGCTTCTTTAATGCCTGCAAGTGCAGCTGCAGACGCCGGTTCGGCACATAACCCCTCGTGTGTACCCAAAAGTCTCATCGCTTCTAAAATCTTTTCATCAGGTACAGCAATCCATGCACCATGGGTTTTTTCAACCGCGTGGATTGCTTTGACCGGATTTCTAGGAACGCCTACAGCAATGCTATCAGCGATGGTATGTTCTTCTGCTTTCTTTAAGGGAGATTGTGTTTGATACGCTTCGACAAAGGGAGCGCATCCTTCGCTTTGCACGCCTAAGAGTTTGGGTATTTTATGGATGAGTCCTAACTTTTTAAAATCATAGATGGCTTTATAAATTCCCGCAATGGTACATCCATCCCCCACAGAGACCGCAATCCAATCCGTGGGTCTAAAATCCTTTTGTTCAAATATTTCATATCCCACCGTCTTTTTTCCTTCGACAAGATAAGGGTTGACGGCAGCGTTACGGTTGTACCAACCAAAGTGCTCGATCGCCTCTTTTGAGAGTTGATAGGTTTGATTATAATCACCATCCACCAATGTCACATGTGCCCCGTATAGTAAGAGTTGATTCACTTTACCTATGGGTGCTCGCTTAGGGACAAAGATATAGGCAGGGATCCCCATTCTGGCAGCATGGCAAGCAAGTGAACTTGCTGCATTCCCAGTAGAACTACAGCTGACGGCATTCACCCCTTGATCGATGGCTTGAAGAACTGCGATGGCACTCGCACGATCTTTGAGTGACCCGCTAGGGTTGACGCTTTCATCTTTGATAAAGAGTTTTCGAAGACCTAAGTACGTTTCAAGACGATGAGCACGATAGAATGGTGTCCATCCAATCTTGAGCATGTCTTTCATGTGATCTGTTTGAACCGGTAAAAGATAACGGTAGCGAAACATGGAATGATCATCATCATGTTTCAATGTATCCTTGGTCATAAATTTCTTGATGGTCTCATAGTCATAGACCACATCAAGAATGCCTTTTTCACCACAGGAAGGGCATGTGAAATACGCGCCTATGGGATATGTTTTTTTGCATAGGACGCATTCAAGATGTTTCATAAAGTGTGTGTTCATGATGTCATTCCTTTCAAAAGTAACTCATCAAGAAATTGAGTCAGTAAATTCATCGCGACTTTTCGACGATAGGTTTTATTTGAGCGCTGATCATCAATGGGGTTGATCTGTGATGCATAGTGCTTGATGATTGCATCTTTCCTCATACACAACTCTTTGATCGATAATCCTTGAAGATCATCTTCCATCGCATGATCGGAGATCACCATAGGTGCAACCGCACCGAGGGCGATGCCAATCTTTATAAGATGATGATCAGACATTTCAGCCATACCAACAAACGATACTTTGGAGATGGCATCGGATTTTCTTCCCCCGACCTTGGTCCATGTGAATGTTGTGCATGGGCATAATGGCACATGAATTTCTTTGATCAGTTCATTATCTTTTAAGACCGTCTTTTTCACACCTGTGATGAAATCTCTGATAGGAACGATTCTTTCATGATGAAGTGAAGCAAGAAGAATCTCGGCCCGGCTTGCATATAAATAGACCAGTGTATCCGCCGCAGGCGACGCGTTGGCTAGATTTCCCGCAAGGGTTGCCATCTGTCTAATACCTGGGGAGGCAATATCATTTAATACCTTTTTGAAATGATGAGGAATGCTAGGATGATGAAGAAGGTCTTCCATGGGTGTCATCGATCCGATGATCAGTTGATGATCTTCTTCTTTGACATAATTCAATTCCTTAAGATGGTATAAGAAAATCACAGGCGATTCGAAACGTGGTTCTACCATCGGTCCCATGCGTCGTTGTACCATGAGATCTGTACCACCTGCAACCTTAATAAAATGGACGCGTTCCATCGCGGATAAGGCTTCATGAAGCGTTTTAGGGATCAGATGGTCTACCATAGGTCTTCCCCCTTCTTAGCGGCCAGTAATATGGCATCTACGATCATGTTATATCCTGTGCAGCGACAAAGATTTCCACTTAAGGCATAACGGATTTCTTCTTCAGAGGGGTGAGGATTCTTCGCAAGAAGACTCTCTGCTGCAATCATCATTCCAGGAGAACAAATCCCGCATTGTGAACCTCCTTTTTCACTCATCGCATCCGCAAGCACTTGATAACGCTTCGTTAATTTATATCCTTCAATCGTGGTGATCTCTTGATGATCCACCAGTCCTAAAGGAAGCAAACAACTATGAACAATGTGTCCATTCATGAGGATGGCACATGCCCCACACTCACCTTCACCACATCCTTCTTTAGCACCTGTTAACCCAAAATGTTCCCGAAGCACATCTAAAAAACGAAGGGTAGGCGATAGCGCTACTTCGACTGGTTTTCCGTTTAAGATAAATTTGATAGGGTTCATGTTTCAATCAACTCCATGATGGTTTCGGGGGTTACGGGAATCTTATGGACAGGTCTTCCTATCGCGTGTTCGATCGCGAGTGCTACCGCAGGGGCACCACCCACTAATGAGAGTTCACCCAATCCTTTCGCACCGAAGGGTCCAAGCTGATAAGGATTAGGGAAAAAGGTTGTCTTTGTTTTTCCCACATCAAGCGCTGTGGGAATGATATAGTCGGTCATGTTCTTCTGTTTTAACTGACCAAGGTGGTCTTGCATCACCTCGAGATAACCATAGGCGATGCCTTGTGCAATCCCACCATCTGCTTGACCTAAGGCTAAGCGTTCGTCGATCACTTCACCAATATCGTAGGCACTCCACACGTGTTTAATCGTCACCTGATAGGTGATTTTAGATACTTCGACTTCAACGACATTTACACCCCATGAATACGCAGGGTACGCATCCCCTCGCATCGAAGCCTCATCCCAATTGATATAAGGAGGATTGGTATAGTGCTCGATGATGATTTGTTCTTCGTGATCTTTCCATTCTCGTTTTAGTCGTTTAGCCGCTTTTTCTAAAAGGCCTCCTACGATCATGATGGTTCTTGAGGCGACGGTAGGTCCTGAATCCACGATCACATCGGTATCGGGTGGTTGGAAAAAGACTTTGTCATCAGGGATATCTAATGTTTGAACAACAATCTTCTTTAAACTGGTGAAGGCACCTTGTCCCATATCAACCGCAGCAATCAATAAATGGACATCGTTGTTTTGATCTTTTCTAAGTTTGACTTTGGCGTGGATATGATCAGATTCACCACTTCCCGTAAAGCCACAGCCATGTAAAAACCAACTCATCCCAACGCCATGGAAACTATGTTCTTTTTTATAGTGTTCCCGCTTATAGACATAATCCGATTCTTTCATGACATGATGGATCAGTTGATCCATGATGATGGGATCGCGAAAATGTCCTGAGGTGGAGGTGAGATCACCTTGTTTGGCAAGATGTTGATAGCGGAAAATAAAGCTATCTTTATGAAGTTTATTGGCGAGATGTTCCATAAACATCTCAATCGCAAAAATCATTTGTGGGGCACCAAATCCACGGAACGCTCCCGTGGGGACGGTAT
>JBBIMC010000059.1:0-8193 GCA_037444605.1 Mycoplasmatota bacterium
CACGATTACCCTAAAGAAGACAACGCTTGTCGATTATAAACTTTGGCATTACTTTTTTGAGTACATTTATGCGAAAAAAGGCATAACTTGGTTAATTTTGCTTGAACCCTCTCTCCGCTTTATCATGAAAAGATTCCAACTCGAGTTACCTGCAATCTACCGGACTGAACTCGTGAAATATCATCTTGAAGTCAATCAGCTTACTGAAAAACAAAAAGAGCTTGAAACGACCATTGAATCCCTGAAAGATGAAATTGAAAACGCAAAGGATCACATGTTGCGTGACTCGATTACAGGACTTTACTTTCAAAGTGTCTTAAAAGAAATGATGAACACCCATTTCGAACATGTTTCTCCTAAAGGGAAAACACGTGGGATCATCCTCATTCATCTCGACCAACTGATGGATATTAATCGTCGGTATGGAAAAGATACCGGGAATGAGTCCTTAAGAAATCTCGTCTATACGATTGAAAAAGGGAAATCTGAGTTTGTTTCTCTGTTTAAGCAACAAGGACCTGGTATTCTTGCTGTGATGGAAGATGTGACCAAAGAAACGATTGTCAAAGAAGCGGAAAATTATCGTAGTTTGATCAGCGAATCCCCTCATTTCATCGAGAAAGTGACTGCATCCATGGCGGTAGTCACCTGTGAAGAGATCAATTCTGATCTTCCTGTCAATGACAAAGTCAAACTGATCTTTGAACTTCTTGAAAAAAGAATGGCACTTGCGCATCAACGAGGTACCAATGAACTCATTGATGACACATACAAACTCTCTGAAACTAAAGAAGGCCATATCATGCTTGTTGACCAAGATTTGATGAGTCGAAACATGCTCTATCGTCTCTTTAAGCGCTTGAACTATGAAGTCATTTTAGCAGATAGTGTCGTTGAAGCATTTCAAACCATTCAAAAGCAGAAAATAGATATCGTGATCTCAGAAATCAATTTATCAAAAATGGATGGATTCCAGTTAAAAACGATGCTGAATGAGTCAAAAATCTTTCATCAGCTTCCTTTTGTCATGGTGTCACATAATAAAACACTCGAGAATATTAATCGCGCAAATGCACTCGATGTTGATTTAATCTTAGAAAAACCTGTCATTCCTGAAGAACTGATCGGTCATATCAAGCGATTGAAAGAACGGAGTAAAATGTATGACCGTCAATAATGCCTTATGGATTTTGTATGGTGCATTGGCAATCATTATCGTTTTGCTGGTGGCTATCATCATATCAAAAATCATTTATATGATTCATCAACGTCAACAAAGTGAAGCGCGGGACTATTTACTCAAGCGTTATTTTGATCACGAAGAAGTGAAGAGAAGCTTTAGTCAACGCTTCTTTTTTGATGCCTATATCGATATTGAGACACAAGTAAAGATTGAAGATGAGGTTAGAGAGCTAGTCATCAACGATTTAATGCAGACGCATTTTGTGAAAAAGCAATTTCGTTTACTTAAAAGTATTTCGACTGTCAAACGCCGGTTAGCGATTTTCTATTTGTCCCACTTAAAGAATTCGAAGAGTGTTGACGCATTAAAACATCGCTTAAGAAAAGAGAAAAACCCAACCGTTCGTTTTCATATCATCACCGCACTCATGGAGTTTTGTGATCAAGAGATCTGTGATATTGTGATGGAATCTTTGATTGGATCACCCAAAAACTATCAGCGATGGGTCAGAGCCCTTATCGTCAATCATTATCAAAAAGTATCACCTTACTTTAAGTATTATTTTTTAGATTCGCGAAGAGAAATCGCTGCTGTTGTCTTAGAACTTGCACAAACCCACCTCGAACCTCAGTTTAAAGATTATTGCTTACGTATCTTTAGAGAAGCATTACTTCCCGCTGATATGCAAAAAACTGCGATATCAGCACTGACGAAAACGAATCCTCAAGAATTAATGAAACCCATGTTTTTTAAACATGAAGAACCTTGGGTTAGACAGATGGCCATTGAGGCAACTGTTGGCTTGGGATCAGAAATCATGGTGTCAAAGCTCTTATCGATGCTCGGTGATGAAAAAACTGATGATTATGTCATCAATGCACTCTCAAGAATTGTTTTCGATTCCAAACAGCTTTTGCTTTATCTTTTAAATCAGTTTCCAGTTGCAACAAGAGATGTTGAAAAAGTCGCGATTGCACGTGTGATGGCGCATCTTATCGATTATATTTTATTGAAGTTAAAAGACAAAGAACATCCTTATGTGACCTCGATTCTGGATATCATATTATCACTGCATATCGTTGAGGATTTTATTGACTTTTTGAATACGAACAAGGATCCTGAATTAACCCGTATCTGTCTTCCCATCATTAAAAAACATGTGGCAAAAGATCTCTACCTAATGGAACAAATTCAAATCTATCTATCGGTAGACTTATTAAAACAGATGGGATTGATGAGTAAACCACAACCAATCATGCCCCGTGAACAAACGCCTTTTGAAAAAGATAAAGTCATTTGGATTTCTCTTTGGATTGCGTTTGCCATTCTAATCTTGCCATTGCTTTATTTTATCATTCGTTTTCGACTGATCTTCTTTGGGGATATCAACGTCTTTGAATATATGATCATCAATATTAACACCTACTTAGTGGCTTACTTTATGTTTGTCAATGGTGTCTATTTTCTCTTATTAACACTTTCCTTATTTGGCGCAAAAGAACAAAGAGATTTATGGCATATCAAACGTGAGACCTTGCTATTTGAACATCGACTATTACCGACGATTTCGATCATTGCACCGGCTTATAACGAAGAAAAGTCTATTATTGAAAGTGTGACATCGTTACTAAATATCAAATATCCAGGTTATGAAATTTTTGTCGTGAATGATGGTTCAAAAGATAAAACACTCCAAGTGCTCATTGATCATTTTGAACTTGAACGCAAACATCCCTTCTTTAAACGTCCAATTAATACACGTCCCCTGCGTGGCGTATACATTAATCAAAAGATTCCTAATCTCGTCGTGATTGATAAAATCAATGGTGGGAAAGCAGATGCGTTAAACCTGGGAATTAATGTTGCTAAATATGATTATGTTTGCGGGATCGATGCCGATTCCATTCTAGATGAAGATGCTCTGTTGAGATTGGTCAGTGTGACCTTGGATGACACAACAGACCACATCGCTTTAGGTGGGAACATTATCCCTGTCAATGGGTGTGTCGTTGAACAAGGGAATATTGAGAAAACGGGTTTGGGGAAAAAGCCTCTGGTTAGATTCCAAACCATTGAATATTTACGGGCATTTACCACAGGGCGTATCGGATGGTCCAAATTGAGATCTTTAATGATTATTTCTGGTGCTTTTGGACTTTTCCAACGTAGAATGTTAATTCGTACAGGGGGATACTTAACGATCAGTGGTGACTTGAAGAAAGATACTGTGGGTGAAGATATGGAACTTGTGGTGCGGTTGACTTTTCAAGCTTTGCGGGATAAGTTCCCTTATCGTGTTAAATATGTGCATCATGCCAATTGTTACACTCCCCTCGGATATGAAGAGTTTACTTAAGCAGCGGAATCGTTGGCAACGTGGACTTTTGGATATCTTATCCTACCATCGTCGCTTGCTCTTTAATCCAAAATTCAAACAGGTAGGGTTGATTGCATTTCCTTATTTCTTTATTTTTGAAATGATTGGTCCCTTTATCGAAACGATGGGGTATATTGCGTTAATCATCGGATTGATCATGGGAATTCTCAATGGTCCACTCGTCATTGTCTTGTTTGTTGCTACCATTTTACTTGGGATGATTATTTCGTTATTTTCCCTTTACATTACCGAAAGAGTGACGCCATTTTACTCGTTTAAAGAGACATTCGTTCTCATGTGGGTTGCGATTATTGAAAACTTAGGATATCGTCAAATGACTTCATTACATCGCGTGGTTTCTACCTTTTCAGCCTTAAGAGAAAAAGGATCCTGGGGTTCACAGATGCGAACAGGTTTTC
This sequence comes from Mycoplasmatota bacterium, assembly GCA_037444605.1. Classification (GTDB taxonomy): domain Bacteria; phylum Bacillota_I; class Bacilli_A; order Acholeplasmatales; family Acholeplasmataceae; genus Peloplasma. Next base: position 3,980 of record JBBIMC010000059.1, read on the forward strand.
AAAAGAAGGCATAAAATAATTTTAACATCATATGATCGATGATGCCTTATGTTATAATGACAGTAAATCATGAACACAGAGGACATTATGGAAACCATCAAACGATTTGATTTTGATAAGAAGCCTAAAAAAGAACTGTTCTTCCTCACCCCTCTGGCATACTTATTAAGTTTTCCAGCGGTCTGGAAGCGTCATTTAAAAGTTAATAAAGTGAACATGAAAGGGTTGAAACCTCCTTATCTTTTGTTGTGTACCCATCATGCGTTTATCGACTTTAAAGTCACCACTGCGGCTATTTTCCCCCATCGTGCCAACTACATCGTCGCCATTGATGGCTTTATTAAGCGGGAATGGTTGTTGCGCAATGTGGGAGGTATTTGCAAGCGTAAGTTTACCAGCGATACCAAATTGGTCAAACAGATTAAGTATAGTTTAGATACATTAAAACAGATCGTTGCGATTTATCCTGAAGCGCGTTATTCACTTGTGGGAACCACAGCCATTCTCCCGGAATCCTTAGGAAAAATCGTCAAATTGATGAAATATCCTGTTGTCGTCCTCAACATGCACAGTGATTATCTATCACAACCCGTGTGGAATTTAACCGAAAGAAAGGTTAATCTAGCCGCTGACATGACACAAATCATTACCCAAGAAGAGATTAAGGACATCCCTTTAGAAGAAGTCAATCGACGTATTAATGACGCTTTTAAGTATGATGAATATCAATGGCAATTCGAAAATAAAATCAGTATTGACTTTAAAGATCGTGCCAAGGGATTACATCGTGTTCTTTACCAGTGCCCCCACTGTTTAACAGAGCATGAAATGGATTCTGATCAGCATTTATTGTGGTGCAATCATTGTAAGAAAACCTATGAAATGGATGTATATGGAAGATTGCATGCCCAAAATGGTGTCACGGAGTTTGCACATATTCCTGATTGGTATGAGTTTCAACGTGAGCAAGTAAGAAAACAGATTCTTGAAAAGACGTATGTTTTTGAAGACCGCGTACGCATCGAATCACTACCTAATGCCAAAGGCTATATCAATTTGGGAGAAGGACAACTCTTCCATGACACTAATGGATTTGTCCTAGAGGGCATGGAGTTTGGGAAACCACTCAAGCTTGTGAAAGAACCTTTATCGATGTATGGACTTCATATTGAACTCGACTATTTAGGAAAAGGTGAAGACTGTATCGATCTATCCACCCTAGATGATACGTACTATATCTATCCCCTTACCAAGAAAAATGTCGTCACCAAATTGCATTTTGCTGTCGAAGAACTCTACAAGATTGAAAGAGAAAAATTGCTTCAAGCAAGTAAATAATCATCTCAAACAAGGGCAAAAATGCCCTTTTTTGTGCTACAATGAAGAACATAGAGGTGTGTTATGAAAATCACATGTACGAAATTAGTGGACTTGGTTACACCGATCACTGAACCTAAATCCTACCTTAAATATTTACTTCCAGGTGAAGTTGTTGATGTCCAAGACGTAAAGTCACCAGTGACTGAACAAAACTTTATCGAAAAATCACCTCACCGTGTTCGGGTCAAGTGTCCGATTTTTGACGCATGTGGTGGTTGTGATTTTCTCCATGTGGATTATCTAGAGCAGACTCGTTTAAAAGAAGCCCATGTTGAAAACCTCTTCAAATCCATTCAGTATAAGCAAAAAATTGAACCGATGATTCAAAATCCACAACCTTATCATTATCGACACAAAGTCGTTTTATCTGCAACGACGAAAAAGAATAAATTGAGATTGGGCTTATATCGCGAAGGGACAAAAGAAGTGATTCCATTTTTAGGCTGTCTGATTCATGAAAAAGAGACCAATGCGATTGCGGTTTCGATTGAAGAACTTTTAAACCAATATAAGATTTCCGCGTATGACATCGATTCGGGTCAAGGGATTATCAAACATATTCTGATGCGGAAAAGTTACGCAGATGGGTCAATATTGCTTGTATTCGTGACCAATGGCACGCTTTTCCCTAATAGCAAACCTATCATACAAGAATTGATGAAACGTCATACATCCATTAAGACTGTTGTTCAAAACATCCATCGTAAAAAAACCCATTTGGTGTTGCTTGAAGAAGAAAAATTACTTTATGGATCAGGGTATATTTATGATAAAATTGATGATTTGTCCTTCCGTCTTTCAGCACGATCGTTTTATCAAGTCAATCCAGTTCAAATGATGAAACTCTATCGTGTCGCCATTGATTTGCTCGATATTAAACCTCATCAAACGGTTGTTGACACGTATTCGGGCATTGGAACACTGTCACTGCTCGCTGCAAAAAAGGCGAAACAGGTCATCGCCATTGAAGTGAATCAAAAATCACATGAGGATGCGATGTTTAACAAACGACTTAATCAGGTCAATAATATGATCCTGATCCATGATGATGTCGAACAAGCACTGAGTAAGATAAGTCAAAAGGTTGATTCGCTCTTGATGGATCCCACAAGAGAAGGAGCAGCAAAAGCATTTCTTGAAAAAGTATTATTATTAAAGCCAAAACGCATCGCCTATATTTCATGTGAACCTAAAACTCAAGTAAGGGATTTAGACATCTTATTAAAGCAATATGTGATCAAACTTGTTCAACCCGTGGATATGTTTTCACAAACCCGCCATGTGGAGAGTGTAGTGTTACTAGAAAGTAAATAATTACAGTGATGTATTGATTCGATATGAACATCAAGAAGGGATGAAAACATGTCTACAAACCAAATAGAAACATATATTGATGCATTAAGTGCCCAACAAAAGGATTACTATTATCGACTTAAAACATTAATTGAAAGTGTTTATCCAGAAGTAAGAGTATATTTATTTGCTAAACAACCCTACTTTTACTTGACGGAACATGAATCGATTAACTTTCATCGTCGTCCTTCCATCATGATGGCATTTTTCAAAGATCACGTCAATATTTTCAGTACCGCAAATTCCGCATACCAAAATCAGCTACCAAACTACAAGTTTACTGAAAAACATACATTACAAATCTATTTTGATCAAACACTTGAGGAAAAAGTCTTAAAAGAACTATTTAAGTCATCACTCATACTTGATAAATAAAGGAGGAAAATATATGTATAATCGCTCGGATATTGTTAATATTCTCAAACCATGGGTTTATGCTCATCCAAGTATCATCGCAGCATGGGAGGGTGGTTCTGCAGCCACTAATCGTATGGATGAATATTCTGATCTTGATTTATCCATTATCGCCATCGATGATCAGGTTGAGGTTATTTTTTCTGACCTTGAGTCATTTTTAAAAAAGCATTTTACGATTTTACGCAAATATCGGATTCCCGAACCTGCTTGGCATGGCGTTTCTCAGTGCTTTTATCAGATTGATCAGGTCATGCCCTATATTTATTTGGACATCGCGGTGATCAAAGAGAGTCATCAAGATAAACTTATGGAACAAGATCGTCATGGGCTTGCCCAAGTATGGTTCGAAAAAAAGCCCATGTATCATCCTGAACCTTCAAGTCCGAAAGTGATTATCGAGCGAGGGAAAAAACTTTATGAATCAGTGACTCAAACAGATTTTTTAATCGTAACTGAGATACAAAAAGGTATCGCACGAGGGTCATTTATCGATGTATTTCCGACCTATTATTCGTTTATCTCTCGTCACATCGCTGTCATGATGAATTTGAAGTATCGACCTGAACGTGCCGATTTCGGTCTTCGTTATGGGCGAATTGATTACGATGATCACGATGTTTTATTGATAGAACAAGCGATGAAAGTGTCCTCGATGAGCGAATTAGCAAAGTCGTTTGACAAGATTTATGATCGCTATCAAATTCTTAAGGAAGAACTTTCGAACACCTGGGATTGATGATGATTGACATTTAACATGTTTTTAAATATTTCTAGACGAGGTTCATCATGAAAATAAATGACGTACTTGACTGGTTATCAAGTCATAAAGATGAAAAAATCAGAAAGATTTATCAAAAGAATAATCCCATTGACGTCATAGGAGTTAAAATTACAGAGTTACGGGAATTTGCGAAACGCGTGGGTATTGATCAAGAACTTGCAGAAAAATGCTATGATCATCCACTTTATGAAACAATGATGCTAGCGACGATGATCTGTGATCCTAATCAGATGACTCGCTTTGATTACCCATTCTCTCATCTTTGCATACGTCATCTGATTAG
>JBBIMC010000060.1:0-8158 GCA_037444605.1 Mycoplasmatota bacterium
AACCCAGATAACTCGGTGGAATTTACGTTAAATCATTGGGGTATGGATCCCTTGGATATGAACTATTTCAATAACATCGAATCACGCATGCTTCTTGGTCACTACGTCAGTCAAGATGATATTTTGACAGAACTCGAGTACATTAAAACATTACCCGCGAAGATTGTCGTTGAAAATCCCATCACTGAAATACAGATGGGCGACACGTATACATTGAATTATCTCGTGCTTCCCTTTGATCTAATAACAACAAGTATTCGTTGGATTACATCGAATCCAGAAGTCATGTTGATTACTAGAGAAGGTTTATTGACACCGATAAGAAGTGGTGAGGTGACCCTAACAGTGCGTTCTACGATTGATACATCCATTAATACGACCATCACCATCACAGTCACTACGACACCGGGTATTGAACTGACACCTTCAGTGATTGAAAACGTTCATGTACCTGCAACAACGTTCACATTAGAAGCGACTCCATTTCCTGCATCGATATCTGATGCAGAAGTTAACTTCACATCGAGTGATCCACTGATTGCCTCTATCGATCCCTATGGCATTGTTACTAATCATACACCGGGTGTCGTCACCATTACAGCATCGTTAGTTGATGACCCAGATGTTCAAAAAGCATATACATTTGAAGTATACCCAACCTTAGATGAAAACAATCTGCTTGATCTTTTAACGATGAATATGGTCACCTATACGATGCCGCATCGTTGGACAGCAGTCGGTGTTGGGTTCAACTATGATGATTTCAAATATGAATCGGTTTCAAGATTCTATTTTGATGAGATCATCGTCAATCAAAGTAAGATCGTTCCTGTATCCAACGGGATTCGCCCAGGTGTAGGATTTGATCCTCATCCTGAAGGCATTACCCAATATAATCCTTACAACGTCTATTGGGTTGTTGTTCATGATACAGCAAATACGAACCCTGGAGCTGGTGCATTAGCCCATGCCAATTACCTTTATAGTAACGCCATGGCTGGAACTGAGCTTTGGGTTTCCTGGCATTTCACCATGGATGATAAAGAAGTTTATCAGCATCTTCCTGAAACCGAACGTGGTTATCATGCAGGTGATGGATCCACATTACCTGGACAAGGGACATATACCGGTGGTGGTAATCGCAATGGTATTGGTATCGAGATGGGTGTCAACCAGGATGCGGATGTCTATCGTATCTGGCAGCGCACCGCAAAACTCGCCAATGGACTCTTAGTGAAATATAACTTACCAAGTGACCATATGAAATATCATGTGGATTTCTCAGGAAAGAATTGTCCTCAAACACTTCGGAATGCAGGGCTCATTCCCCTCTTTGAAAAGATGGCAGATATCGAATATAGAGTAGCTCATGATTTTAGTGATGCAACCATAACCTTTGTTTCAGATAATCCAGAATATGTCGACAATACCGGTCGAGTCATTAAAATGCCAGATCGCGCGATGACCGTAAGTTTCACCGTGACCGTCACCGTTGAAGGAATCACAACATCAAGAACGTTCTATAGCTACTTACCAGGGACAATTCAGTAATCATCAAATCACTGAAAAAAATTATCAAAATATGTAATAAAGAAGTCAATAAGGGGAAACATACCGAAATCAAATTGACAGCGCTTTCACATCAAGTGTAAAATACACTTAGATATAAACGAAAAAATAGGAGGAAAAAATGAAAAAAGTAGTCGCATTTTTATTGCTTGGCTTGTTTATAGCTTTTGGCTATTCTGTCAAGACTCAAGCCGCAGATGGCGATTTAATTGATCTATATCCATATGATCAAATCGCATGTTTGGAAGGCACTAGTGCATGTACTCAAACCAAATTAGGAAGTTCATTCTGGACATTTGAGTATGCAGGTTATCGCTATCACTTTGTTAGAGGTGCTGCTCGTTTTGCCAGTGAATTCAACGATGGTAACTCTGATGGATTTATTGCATCCAATGAAATGGGTACGCTCGCTTGGAATGCTTTTGCTGGTGTCATTTTCAATAACACATCAGAAGAAGTTGTTCTATCAACCGCAACAGCACGTACCGATTTAACCTCTGTAGTTCATCGTATTTACGCTTATTTTGATGAAAATGGCGATTTAGCCATGGTCGAAGATCATTTCTTCAGCCAATACATCAAAAATGAAGGAACAACAGAAGCTCCAGATTGGCGTTTAGCAACCGCTGAAGAAAAAACAGCATATGATGCTGCTGATCCAAAACCAGCAGACATGCTTGTAACTCCAGTGAGAATGATTGTTGATGACGTCGATGACGAAGGTTATGTCCTAGAACCACTCGTTTACCTCGCATGGAGAATGTATGGCACAGCTGCAGATGCCCCAATCGAAGATCGTTCATTATTGATTGATGGCAATCCAGACTATGTTACCATCCCAGCGGATTGGACAGTTGTAACCTTTGGTACGCATGATAGAGGCGCTTATACTTCAACAAACTTTGTCAAGATGTTACCAGGTTTACTTGCTGATGACACCGTTGAACCTATTGAATTCAACTATGTTACACAAGCTCCAGTCTTCAACAATGCTCTTGGTGCAATGGATGATGATCCAGCAACCGCAGGTATCAATGTCGTTGTCGACTATAATGGTACTTTTGATCTTCCAAATGACATTTCTGTAACATGGATTGACATGTTTGATGACACCACTGGTGCAATCATTAACAATACAGAAAAGATTGATTATGAAGTAGAAATTTCTCAAGATGAAACCATCCTTGAAACGATTACGTTCACCTATGATGAAGTTGCTGACGCTTACACTCCATCCGGAGCAGTCACCGTCATCGATTCTTCCGCATTTGGTGATGGTTACAAAGCCATTTATCGTGCAACCAATCCAGAAATGCAAGTCACTGAAAGAGAAGTTGACATCGTTATTGGTGTTATGCCTCCAAGATTTGCTGGTGTCATGAATCGTTATGTTGATGAAGATTTATTCGTCGATGTTATGTCAGGAATTACCGCAGATGATGGTTATGGAAATGACATTACCGATACGATCGAAGTCACATTACCTGCAGGATTTAATGCCTATAACCCACAACCTGGTCAATATCAAATTGACTTAGAATTCACACATCACGTTCATTTTGATGGTGTTCTTCCTGAAGTTACCATGAATGGTACAACGTTTGCATATCAAGCGTTTAACCCAACAGCAACAACAACCAACGATTATAACATCCATATTTATACAAACGTTGCTACTGTTAAAGCGATGACATTAAGCTGGACATCTGCAATTGCAGTCTTCGGTGCTGATGGAAAACTTGATCAAGTATTGTCAAGAGCAAACAATAAGCTTATGAATGAAGCTAACCCACTTCCAACTACTGATGCTGGTAATACCAATGTTGTTGATCCAGCCGTATGGCAAGCAGCATTAACCCTTGAAGAAGGTGGATTCATCGTTGTTGTTAAGGGTACTTCATCCATTCCAGAAAACGCATTTGTTAAGGGTCTTCCTTACGATGTTGCGGGTTCCTATGTATTAGAAGTTCCTGATTTCGATTATGATATCGTCAAGACTGCATCATACATGCTAACTGTGGATGATACAACCGCTCCAATCGCACTTATTGTTGATGACAATTACACGATTAATACTGGTGAATACACAAACCGTGATGCAGCTATTTTAGCAAACGTTGTTGTCTTTGATTACTATGATTCAATCGATGATCTAGCTGTTTATGTTTCCAATAATGGCAACTTAAACTTAAATGCTGGTGGAACATACACTGTTGAAGTCACTGTTGAAGATATGGCAGGTAACGCAACTGTTGTAACATTTGACGTTCATGTTGTACTTAATGAAGAAGTGGCTGATCTCCTTGCTCAACTCGAAGAAGCTCAACAAGCATTAGCTGATCTTGAAGACCAATTTGGTGACGACGAAGCAGCTTTAACAGCAGCACTTGCACGTATCGCTGCACTTGAAACTGCACTTGCTGAAGCTCAAGAAGCTATTGAAGCACTCCAAGTTGTTCCAGAAACAGGTTGTGGATCTGCAATCAATGGTTCTAGCGCATTATTCATCACCTTAAGTATCTTAATGGGTACTGCACTCATTGTCTTTCTTAAGAAAAGAAGCTAAATCTTAAATCCTAATTGAAGCTAGCGAAGTACCCGAGCCTTTCGGGTACTTTGTGTTAGCCATAACGCGCGCACGTGCGAGAAATTCGGGATTGTGAAAATTATTTTTTAATGTTGAAAAAGCGTGAAGTGAGGATTATCTTTTTCTCCCACATCCGCTATAATGAAATCAAACAGCACGTGTTCTGCGTCATATTTAACGCAGCTTCAAGAAGAAAAAATACGTAAAGAAACGAGGTTTATACAGTGAAGAAAATACTTGGTTTTTTCCTTATGCTCACTGTCATATTGGGGCTAGTCGCTTGTGGCGATGGTGGTGAACCTACACCTGTGCCAACCGACACACCGACAGCATCCATTTCTGGTGTTACTGAAGTGACTTTGAATGCAGGCGATACCTTTGATCCACTTGAAGGTGTCACAGCGACTGATAGTGTCACGGGTAACATCACAGCATCCATCACTGTTGAAGGGGTTGCTAATTTAAACCTATCAACAGCAGGTAACTATACGTTGACCTATAAGGTAACGGGTAGTGATGGTAAAGAAGTGACAGTGACTCGTCTTATTATTGTTTTAACCGCATCAGGATGTGGTGTTCATCAAGAATTAGTGAATGGTATTTGTGTTGATATCCCAGCTACTGTGATTCGCATTATGCATGGAGCACCCTATGAAGTCGATCCATTTGATGCCAATTATAGTGGAACTGAACAACAGGCTAAACAACAAAGACACAATGAAGTGGAAGAATTATATAATGTCGATATTCAGTATCTTCCCTATCCTGCGAATGCACCATGGGGACCCGATCGTGTGAATGCGATTATTCAATCATCCATTTCAGGGGATCACCTTTCAGAAATCTATTGGTCAGTCTCTGACTGGATTCAACAGCTTGTTTTAGGTGAAGCCATCGTCAGTGTTGATCAATACATGTCCACCATCGGTGAAAATATTGATCCAAGTTATCAAGAAATTGGGTCTTATCGTGATTCAGTCTATGGATTTGAAGTCGGTAAACTCACCGTTGATGCTGGTTTATATTACAATGCTGATTTAGTCGCTAGCTTAGGTGTTGACAATCCAACCGAACTCTTCTTGAGTGGGAATTGGACATGGTCAACCTTTGAAACATGGGCAACCGCAGTTCAAACCGCATTGAATTCATTAGGACCAGACCGTTATGCACTTGGTGGCATGCCATCCTATTATGCAGAAAACATGGTTCCTCTTAATGGTGGTAGTTTGATCAATAAAGATTCAGGTCGTGTCGCCTTTGCTCAAAACCCTGCGCTTGCAACCTACGATTTCCTAAATTCACTTTATGTGAAGGGATTATTTGAACCCACACCACAATATGATGCTGGTTCTCCAACATGGATGGCAGGCCAAGTTGCGATGCATCCGGGTCAATTATGGTTCGTGACTGCAGACAACCGTTGGGGCGGACTTCCCTTTGAATTAGGATTTGTTCCTTACCCATCATCAGACACCTACACGGGTGATTATGTGTCACCAATCTCTGGTGTTGCGCTCTATCATATCGCGAGTGGTATGACTCCAGAAAAAGAAGAACTCGTGTTTGAAGTTTGGAATGCTTTACAGCTTTGGAAGACCGATCAACAATATGCCGATGAATTTGAATTGACACTCATGACTAAGTTTGATCAAGAATCCTATGTAGAAGCGTATCTTGAAGTTTATGACAAGATTTATCTTGATTTAATTAATGCTGTAGGCATTGGTGCTTACGGTGAAAACGGATGGCGGAGAAATATCAATCTCGGTATCCGTGAAGGGACTTCACGCACACTCATGGATCAGATCAAACCGATTTATGATGCAGCGTTGGAAGACTATTTAGGCAACTAATATTTCAATAATCCCCCCTTTCGAACGGGAAAGGGGGGATTCTCCAAAGGAGTGTTTTCGTGAAAAAGTTTGTGATCATCCTATTATCCTTAGGCTTGTTACTCGTTACCTACATTGTCGTTGATGTAGTTATTTCAGCGTCAAAGATCAATGCCTTAAGTTTTAACCAAACCGAAGAGCCTATCGATATTTCTGATCTCGCTTACTATCAAAATTCACCCTATTATCAGTACCAAATAAGCAAACCACAAATTTTCCCTCAAACACCTACACATACGATCTTAGGTTATGATTATGTGGATGCGACCGAAGGTGTCGATATTATCGGTACCTATGATGGAAAAGACGATGTGCTTCTCACCCATGAATCAGGAAAAACGACGTGGGAAGTTGATATTGTAGACACCGGATTTTACCAAATCCTTATTTCATATTACCCATATCCCGGCAAGAGTTCATCCATTGAACGTGCCCTCTACATTAATGGTGAAATCCCCTTCGATGGTGCACAAAATTTGACATTTCCAAGAATATGGGGCAATAAAAATGACGTCATTCAAGACATTTATGGCAATGATATCAGACCTAGCCAAATCGAATTACCACGATGGACATCCGCATATGTCAAAGATTCCATCGGTTATGTACAAGAACCGTATGCCTTTTACTTCGAAGAAGGCATTAATCAGATTTCATTAGAATCCGTTCGCGAACCTCTGATGATTGAAAAGATTGATATTGTCTCTGTGGTTGAACAAAAGACGTATCAAGAGGTTTTCACAGAATACAGTGTACACAATTATCAAAAAGTTTTAGATCAGATTGAAATCATCGAAGCCGAAGATGCACTTTACACGACATCTCCGACACTCTACCCTTTAAACGATAGAACATCACCACTTTCAAGTCCAACATCACCATCAAAGATTAAACTCAATACGATTGGTGGGAATAATTGGGGTGTGACTGGTGATCAAATTACCTGGCAATTTCAAGTACCAGAAACCGGACTATATCAGATCAGCTTACGTGTGAAACAAAAACAAGCCTCTGGTATGAATGCTGGACGTAATATCTATATCGATGGGGTAATCCCATTTGAAGAACTTGAAAGCTATGCCTTTAAACATGACAATAACTGGCGTTTACAGACCTTAGGTACCCAAGACGAACCTTTTTGGTTCTATTTAGAAGAAGGCAATCATACATTATCGATGGAAGTCTCCTTGGGTCAATATGGTCCGTTAATCGCTCAGATACAAAGTTCAATCGATGAACTGAATAAACTTTATCGTGAGATTTTGGTCTACACTGGACCCGAACCCGATCAATACCGTGATTATCAACTGACTGAGCGTATCGATAATCTTGTCGGTCGCTTGCAGACAGAAAGAAACAATCTGACTGAAGTCAGACAAGCCTTGATCGATATCTCTGGATCCAAGAGTGAAAAGACAGGGATCTTAGATACGATTCTCATTCAACTTGACGATTTTATCGAAAAGCCAAGAGAAATCCATCGGAACCTATCCAACTATAACGCGAATGTTTCCGCGTTAGGGACACTCATTATTTTACTGAATGCTCATCCCCTTGAAGTCGATTATGTCGTCATTTCAGGTGAAGATGTTGATCTTCCACGGTCAAGAGCCAATGTGTTAGAGAAGTCTTGGTTTAATTTTAGAGCTTTCTTTTCCACATTTACGACGGATTATGCCTCGATTGGTAGCACAACCACCACCGAAGGTGAAGCCATTGAAGTCTGGCTTTCGATAGGTAAAGACCAAGCCAATGTTCTCAGAAAACTGATTGATGAATCCTTTACCCCAGCCACCGGCATTAAAGTGGATTTAAAACTTGTTAATGGGGCTGTGTTATTACCAGCGACACTATCAGGTGTCGGTCCCGATGTCGCCATGGGTCAAGGTCACAGTGTACCTGTGAACTATGCGATGCGAAATGCGGCGTATGATTTAACCAATTTTGCTGATTACGAAGCCATTAGTGATCGCTTCATGGATAGTGCGATTGTGCCTTATCAATATGAAACCGGTGTTTATGCACTCCCTGAACAACAGATATTTTTAATGCTTTTCTATCGGACAGATATCTTTGCAGATTTAGGATTAACGCCTCCCGATACTTGGGA
>JBBIMC010000061.1:0-3433 GCA_037444605.1 Mycoplasmatota bacterium
TAAATCAGCGGATCCCCATCAAGCCATTCATAGTGTCGCATGGACTGCCATTACCCTCATCTGTGGAACAGCTGTCTTGATCAGCGTCATCAGTGAGCTCGGTGGTGTTGCATTACTAACCACCTTCCTTGCTAATTTAATGAGCAAAGGCACTGCTATCCCCATCATGGCATTATTATCCGGTGTGATGTCGATGTTCTCATCCGCCGTTGGTGTGGTGATGCCTACCCTTATCCCCACAGCGGTTGAACTCGCCGATAAGATGAACAATGTGGTTTCACCCGCAGTGATTACGATTGCGATTGCCATCGGTTCTCACTTTGTAACGATTAGTCCCTTTTCAACCATGGGCGCACTCGCGATTGCCAGTGCTCCTGAAGTGGTCGATAAGAAAAAATTATTTAATGAATTATTTTCCTATGCCTTTGTATCCCTAGCATTTATTTCTATCTTTTTATGGATCTTAGGTTTAGTTGGTATCTTAGTCTAAAGGAGTGACATTACATGAATCCAAAAGAAATCATTCAAGCATACGTTGAAAGAGCGAAAGTGGCTCAACAACAGATTGATCATTATACCCAAGAAGAGATTGATAAGGTATGCGTGGCCATCGGTTGGGAAGTCTATAACGATGAAAATATTGCGAAACTCGCCAAGAGTGCAGTTGAAGAAACGGGTATGGGAAATGTCCCTGATAAGATTCTTAAACACAAGAATAAAGTCTTGGGTGTTTTAAAAGATATTAAAGGTGCAAAATCTGTTGGACTCATCGATGTTGATCACGAGAAGAAGATCAAAAAATACGCGAAACCCGTCGGCGTTGTGGGTGCATTAACACCCGTCACCAACCCAACAGCAACCCCCGCAAGCAATGGCATTACCATTGTTAAAGGAAAGAATGCTGTCATCTTCGCACCTCATCCTAAAGCGAAGTTATCGACCAAGATGGCTGTGGATTTTATGCGTGAAGGATTAAGAAAGGTTGGGGCTCCTCTAGACCTCATTCAAGTCATTGAAGAACCCTCTTTAGAACTCACAGGAGAACTCATGAAGCAAGTGAATGTCGTGCTTGCAACAGGTGGTGGACCTATGGTTAAAGCTGCCTATTCTTCAGGAACACCTGCCTATGGTGTTGGACCCGGGAATTCCGTACAAATTATCGCAGAAGATTGTGATGTCTTAGATGCAGCCAAGAAAGTATTTACCAGTAAATCCTTTGATAACGCGACTTCTTGTTCAAGTGAAAACTCAGTCATTGTCCATGAATCCATCTATGATACCTTCGTTGGAGAACTCATTAAATTAGGTTCTTACTTTGTGAAAGCAGAAAGAAAAACCTTAGAAGAATACATGTGGATTTTAAATGCGAAAGGTTATCGTTCCATCAATCCAGCGATCATTGCACAGTCAGCAAAAGCAATTGCTGATGCAGCAGGAATTAATGTCAGTGAAGAAGTCAAAGTGTTGCTCGTTGAAGGCGCAAATGAGATTGAGAAAGACTTCTTTTCACAAGAAAAATTGTCCCCTGTATTAACCGTCTTTAAATATACTGAATTTGAAGAAGGCTATAAGATCTTAGAAAGACTCACTAATAATTATGGCACAGGTCATTCCTGTGGCATTCATACCTTTAATCAAACCTATATCGATACCATTGGTGCACGTATGAAGACCAGCCGTGTGATGGTCAACCAGGCACAAGCTGCCGGTAATGGAGGCGCGTTCTTTAATGGTATGCCTTCGACTGTATCTTTAGGTTGTGGTTCATGGGGTGGCAATATCACCTCAGAAAACATCACCTTCAAACACTTCATTAATGTGACCTGGGTATCCGAATACTTTACCCCAAAACGTCCTTCGGATGAAGAGATTTTTGGTGATTATCTCAAAGAGGTGAAGGCATGAAACTCTATGAGTATCAAGCGAAAACTGTTTTTAGTGAACATAAAATAAACACACCCAAAAGTTTACTCATCGATAAAGAGACGTTGAGTCCTGATTTTTCAAGCGTTGGTTTTCCTTGTGTGATCAAGTCACAAGTCTTAAGTGGTGGTCGCGGAAAACGAGGACTCATTCAACTCGTTAAAGATGAAGAAGCAGCTCTCTTTCAGATTAAGAGACTTTTTGAAGTCGAACCTTCAATGAAACATCTCTTAATTGAAGAAGCGGTTCATATCGCCAAAGAAATCTATGTCTCCATTACGGTGGATGCTCCAAGCGGTAAAGCTGTGTTAATCGCCAGTGAATCCGGTGGTGTTGACATTGAAACACTTGCAGTAGAACACCCTGAACAGATCATCAAAGAACCGATTGATTTGCGCTATGGTCTACTTTCACATCAAGCAAGACATATCGCATATCAAATGAATTTATCCACCAATCAAACGAAACAAATGATTCAGATCCTTTTGAATCTCTATGATATCTTTGTCAAATATGACGCTGAACTCGTGGAAATCAATCCTCTTTTCGCGACTCAAGAAGATACGCTTATCGCAGGAGATGGCAAAATCATGATTGACGATAACTCGGTGTTCCGTCAACCACGCTTTGCCCAAACCGAAACTGATTATTCCTCAGAAGCAGCGTATGAAGCATCCTTAGAAGGAATCCCCTTCATTCAATTTGATGGTGACATCGGACTTATGTGTGCGGGTGCTGGTTTAACTACGACCGTCTATGACCTCATTCACTACGAAGGGGGAAGTGTCGCGAATTATCTCGAATTCGGTGGTCCTAATTATAAGAAAGCCGTCAAGGCAATGGAAATCTGTTTAAAGGTTCCTTCCAAAGTTATTTTAATCGTAACCTTTGGGACGATTGCTCGTGCTGATGTCATGGCTGAAGGCATTGTTGAAGCGATTAAGAAACTTAATCCTGATCGACCCATCGTAACCTGTATTAGAGGAACTAACGAAGCCCATGCAGTTGAACTATTAAAAGAAGCGGGACTCACCCCACTCTTTGATACGGAAGAAGCCGTAAGAACGGCTGTACGTCTTGCGAAGGGGGAAGCGCGATGAGTATCTTTATCGATAAAACCACTCGTGTGTGTGTTCAAGGTATCACCGGAAGTGAAGGCAGTTTCTGGACCAAACATATGATTGATCTCGGAACTCACGTCGTCTGTGGTGTGACTCCAGGTAAAGAAGGACAATCCGTTGAAGGTGTCCCTGTCTATCATTCTGTCAAGAATGCGTTAAAACATCACGTCGTGGATGCGACCATGCTTTTTGTTCCACCGAAGATGACCAAAGATGCTGCTTTTGAAGCTCTCGATGCAGGCATTAAAAAGATTGTGACGATCGCGGATGGGATCCCTCTTCATGAAATGATGGACATCAGACAACGTGCGCTAGAAGAAAATGCCTTTGTCGTCGGAGGTAACACCTCAGGTGTCATCTCACCCAAAGAAGCGATGATGGGAAGTTTT
>JBBIMC010000061.1:3444-8081 GCA_037444605.1 Mycoplasmatota bacterium
CTGGATTGAACGCGTTTATAAAAAAGGCTCCATTGGTGTCATGACACGCAGTGGTTCTTTAACCAACGAAGTCACCGCGATGATCGTCGAAGCAGGATATGGTGTTTCCTCACTGATTGGTGTGGGAGGCGATCCTGTACCTGGTGCGCGGTTTGCTGAATTCTTACCTCTTTATGAGAAAGATCCTGAAACCAAAGCGGTTGTTATCATCGGTGAACTCGGTGGAACTATGGAAGAAGAGGTTGCGGAAGCGATGATGAATGGAACATTTACGAAACCTCTTGTGGCCTTCCTCGGTGGAAGAACCGCACCTAAAGGACAAAAGATGGGCCATGCAGGAGCGATTATTACTGGTGGAAAAGGCTCTGTCCAAAACAAGATAGAGATGTTAGAAAAAGCCGGTGCGAAAGTCGCCGATCGCCCACGTAAGGTTGGAAAACTCTTAGAAGAACTCGGGGTTATGAAAGACTAAGTCAATTTTTTGGATAACTATGTTATGATGTAACTAAGTTCAATGATCGGAGGACATGCTTCCATGGATTATATATTCATTGACAAAACCATCAAAACATCGATCTATAAACAGATTGCTTCATCCATCTCAAACGCGATTGATGAAGGAAGACTCACCTATAATGATCGACTGCCCACAGAGAAAGAAATCTGCGAGGTCTTTGATGTTAGCCAAACTGCAGTAAAGATGGCCTATCAACAACTCATTGATCAACAAAAGATTAAACGGATCAAGGGTAAGGGTACATTTGTTACCAATCGGATGACGTATCATCAAGATTTTTTAAATGTCTACCGTTTTGAATTTGAACCCAACCATGTGATTCAAGACATTCTTTTTGACTGTGTGGATGATGAATACATGATCAAACGCATGCTCAAGATGGATAAAGATGAGTCGTTTTGTGTGATTCATCGTATCGTCAAATCCAACGATATTCCTTTGGTCTATCAACATATATATCTACCTGAAAAACACTATCCCAAGCTCAAAAAGAACTATACAGCCAACGTGGGTGTTTTTACACTGATTCAAGATGTGTATCATCAAAAAGTTCATCATATCCAAAACACATTCTCACCCACACTCGCATCATCTGCAGAAGCGCAGCTTTTGAATATATTGCCTGGTGAAGCCATTTATCTGATTCGTAGCCAGATTTATGATCAGAAACAGACCGTCATTGGCTATATCGTGAATTACTTCCCAGGAGAATTTTCTTCATTCGAGGTGACCGTTCATGCAAAACCATAAAGCCTTTGAATTAATCTCGATCGATCGAAGAGAAAAACGTCCCTATGATCTTCAAATTAAGGATCGTATTAAAGCACTTATCTTAGATCAAACATTCTATTATCAAGACGTATTACCTGATCCCTTGGAACTTGCAGCTATTCTTAATATCGATAAAGAATTTGCGATTCAAGCCTACAGACATCTGACAAGAGAAAGCTTTATTAAGAAAACTGAACAAGGATATGAGATTGCCTATCTTGAACTCACCAATTACTTCTTTGATCGAAATGTCGCGATTTATGATGCGATTATTGCTTTAGGTCTCACCCCTTCCATTGAATGTGTGAGTAAAAAGATCGTGACCTTAAGTGATGAAGAAGCCAAGCACTTTGGCTTTGATCAGGCACGAAAGTTCTTATACATCAATCGTATTTATAAAGGCAATCAACGTCCACTTATCATCCTTGAAAACTATTTACCGATGAGTATCTTCCCTGATCTCGATCAAGCACTTACAGGGGTTGAACCACTCAATGCGTTCATCTTTGAACACTATGGACTTTATGCCAAAGAATCCCATCGTGTGACCAAAGCGGTAAACTTACCTGAGCATATCGCCAAATACTTAAACGAACCGACAGGATCACCCTCTATATCATCGACTAACCATGTGTATGATCAATATAAGCGGTTGATCGATTATGGACAAAGTCATTCAACGAGTAGTTACTATTTTCAATCGATTATCAATTTTAAATAAATTCACATAAGGAGCCACTATGAAACCCTTAGAAAAACGTCTTTCCTCGAAAATCGCCTATGGTGCAGCCGACATGTTCGGCGGGGGAACTTTTCTCATTATCTCCATTTTCTACTTAGAGTTTTTAACGAGTTTAGGAATTCCAGCGATCTTAGCTGGAACGATTCCTTTGATCGGAAAGATTTGGGATGCTGTCTCAGATCCAATCATGGGAACGATTGTCGACCGAACGAAGAGTAAGTTTGGGTCTAAACGATTTTATCTCTTAATCGGAAGTTTCATCGGATCGATCACGTTCGCGTTACTCTGGGTTTCTCTATCAGGTTCCATCTTTTGGACCTATGTCTTCTATTTAGTGACGTTCTTATTATTCTCAACAGGGTTTACGATTGTGATGATTCCTTATAATGCGTTACTTCCTGAGATGGTGGATGATTATCACTTAAGAGGTCAATATACCGGGATTCGGATGATATTCTCAGCCGCTTCCGCAATCATTGCAGGATTGCTTCCCAATATGATTATTTCTCGTGTAGGTGGTGGAGGTTCATCCCAAGGCTATCTCGTGATGGGGATTATCTTTGGAGTCATTTTCTTTATTTCTATTTTATTCACGTTCCTTAAGACTTGGGAAAAACAAAATGATAAAGTCGTTTCTTCGTTTTCATTTGGACAGTTTGTGAAGGAATCATGGACCGTTTATAAGAATAAGTCTTTCCAATATTTCTTGGGTATCTTTTTGCTTGGACAAGGATCGGCCGACTTTGTGATGATCCTGTTCATTTATTTCTTGCGTGATGTCTTAGGTCAAAGCAATCAATACACGTTTGTCATGTCAGGGGTCTTAGGTTCACAAATCTTAGCGATGTTTTTATTCCAATTTATTTTATCGAAGACATCCAAACGTGTCCCGATTCTTTATGGATTCCCCATTCGTATCGTCGCGATGCTTTCCATGTTGTTTTTCGCTTATAACGGAGCACCGATCTTACCGATTTTCATCGCATCCTTTATATCAGGATTTGGTACCGCGGCATCTTCAGTGACTGCGTTTGCCATCTTACCTGATTTGACCGATGTGGATGAACTTATTTCAGGAGAAAGACGTCCTGGCATTTATTCAGGGATGGCCACATTCACCAGAAAGATCGCCAATGGATTGGCATTTGGTATTATTGGGATTTTATTAACAGTCATTGGTTATGATAAAGGGATTGAAGGGACGAGTGGTGCACAGAGCACTTTAACGATCGAAGGGATTAAGTATGCATTTGTTATCTTACCCACCATCTTTATGATTGGTGCCCTTTATGTCACCTACCGTTATCCACTGAATAAGAAAGAGTTCGATATCATTAAGAAAGATATCTTACGTCGTAAAGGGTTAGAGGATAGTCTTGCAACCGAAGAAGAAAAGAAGGTTTGTGAAAAGGTCACAGGTTATCCCTATGATCAACTCTGGAGACAAAAGGCATGATGACATCATCCCTTTTTGGTGACTATGAACATTTGATGCTTCGTGCAACCACGGGGCAAGCAACCTATCAGATGTCACGGGGAACGTTTAAAACGATAGATCACATCAAGCCATGGCAACCCCTAATCTTTCATCATGAGGATGAAGGGGTTTTTTGGTATCAAGGAAGTGATCAATTTATTGGCGTTATGCCTATTCAAAAAGATCATCATCTCACATTAAAGATCATCAATCAATCTGATTTTAATCGTTTTGAAATCGTGACGCATGCAACCATAGATGAGCATGTGTACGGGTGTGGTGAACAGTTTGCTGCGTTTGATCTCAAGGGTAAGAAAGTGAACATTTGGGTCAGTGAACACCATACGGTTAAAAAACTCATTAAGAAGTTTTTGCGTGAAAAACTATTAGGTGTCAACCCTGACCACCATTCAAACT
Organism: Mycoplasmatota bacterium; assembly: GCA_037444605.1. Classification (GTDB taxonomy): domain Bacteria; phylum Bacillota_I; class Bacilli_A; order Acholeplasmatales; family Acholeplasmataceae; genus Peloplasma. Next base: position 7,369 of record JBBIMC010000061.1, read on the forward strand.
GGAAAGAACAACAAACCTATTACGCACAACCCACGTATCTCTCCAGTCAAAAATATCTCTTTCATGCAACGTGCAATGCATATCAAACCTATGAATTTAAAGCACTCAAAACGATTCATCAATTTCGTAGTATTCCTGAAGAAATTCATCTCTTTTACAATGAATCATTTACAGACTTATTAGGTCACTTTACCGCATTCATGGGCAGACAACCCAAACTTCCCACTTGGATCCATCAAGGAGCCATTATCGCTTCACAAGGCGGTACTGAAGCATTAATTAAAAATATAAAAAATGCTCAAGAGCATCAGATACCTCTAGCAGGTGTATGGTCTCAAGATTGGTCAGGACATCTGATTACTGCCTTTGGTTATCAAGTTTATTGGAACTGGCAGAAAAACGATGAACTCTACCCCAAACTTGAAGAAACAATCAAATGGATGGCTGAGCAAGGCATCGCATTCTTAGGATATATCAACACGTTTTTAAAAGAAGATACCCCTTTATACTTAGAAGCTAAGTCATTAGGGTATCTCGTCTTGAATCAACAACAGGATGTCTATCACATCCAATCTACGACGTTTCAAGCAGGGATTGTAGATCTCACCCACCCTAAGGCGTACCAGTGGTACAAAGAGGTTATCAAGAAAGAGATGATCGGTATCGGCATGAAAGGCTGGATGGCTGATTTTGGTGAGTACTTGCCAACAGAT
>JBBIMC010000062.1:0-1405 GCA_037444605.1 Mycoplasmatota bacterium
AATGGTCGTGCCATAAGTTTTCCCTTTCGTGAGTATAGTTAAAAACCGCCCATTTAGGGCATTTACTAAATGACACTTGAACGCCACTTCACGCCTACTTGATAACCACTTGGACACTACTTGATGTATAGTTCGCGTTTCTGTTCACAAGCATTATCGGTAAGGGTGTAGTGGCTGACAGTTGTCTTTACTTCATGTTCTTCTGAATGAACTCATCCAGGTGTTCTTGTGTCACTCTCCATTGGTTCCCAACTTTGAATGCTTTGATTTTTTTGGTTTTAATGTACTTTAAAAGTGTCGGTCTTTTGACTTGTAATATCTCTTGAAGCTCATTGATATTGTAGACGTTCTCACTTTTCTTTCCGTTGCTTGTTTCCATCGTACTCTTTTAAAATCCTTTCGATAAATGTAATGCCACTTTTATAAACAAACGTCTTAATTGATTTGATGACTGTCCCACCAGCCACTACTTTCGCTTCAACAACTCTGAAATATTTCTTATCACAAAAGTCCTGGAAAGGTATATTCTGCTCATCGAGAACATGAGATGTCCTTACCAACGTTCTTGAACTTAATCACTTCATTGACTAAATCTAAATCAACACAACTAGTAGTCCCTAATAGTTTGTCGATAGCTTTGATTTTTGGCATATTCATTTTCAGTGTTGTTTCTAATACATTGGTTCTAACTTTGAGCTCTTCGAAGTTATCTAGAAAAGCTAGCGTAACCTCTGGATCCTGGAAGTTATATTCTTTGTATTTTTCATACCTAATAACTTTTGGTAAAACGCATCTATAAAGCCAATCCCCAATGACCTCAGCATCTTTTCTTTTTGATTGAAAAAATACTGTGGATAGATGATCTGCAGTGATATAAAACATCTTTTGACGACCTTTTTCACCATCAAATTCCACTAACTTGACGCTTGCGTCATTAACTTTACTTCTTATTTCTGTCACACTTATCTCGAACATACGGCATAAATCTTTAAGGTTAAAACATGGTTCATTTTCTACAATGGTAGTACGCACCTTGCCATAGGCATTGTGTTCAAACTCGTTAATCATAGGGGTTCCCTTCATTTTTTCTTTTTATTTGTACTGAATAATGCTGTGCTTATTTGCCATTCCAAGTGGTTTTTAGCCTTACTTAATCTATGTGCATAGATTTTAGTAGTTGAAATGTCCTTGTGTCGCATCAGTTGTTGTGCAGCATCCAAATCGCCACCTAAATCGAGTGCGAGTGACGCTGCCGTGTGTCTTAAGCTGTGTGCAGAATACTTTGGATCATCGATTCCGATTTCCCTCAGCATTTCTTTTACAATCATGCTTATCATTCTAGTCCTAAGTCGTGTCCCCAAATACGGCTTAGCATGATTAATGAATAATGGTTTATATTCATCTT
>JBBIMC010000062.1:1427-3318 GCA_037444605.1 Mycoplasmatota bacterium
GTCTATCTATCAAATAATCTTCAATTAAACTATATACTTCTGGTGAAAGTTTGACATATGCATCTTTTTCGTCGTGTCCTTTACCCATGATGTATAACACCTTGGTTTCATCCACAAAGCTGATATCCCCCACATCGGCCCTTTCAACCTCAATTGTTCTTAAACCTGTTGTTAATAATAATGCAATGAGCGCATAGTCTCTTTTCCCACAAATACTTTTATAAGAATAGCGCTTTGCTCTGTTCAGTAATTTAGTTGCTGCTTCAAGTGACAATGATTCACGCTTGAAGTCAGATTCTATTTTCATACCTTTAATTGCTTCTGCAGCATTTGGTCCAAAACCTTCAATGTAGTACCATCGATAAAAACCCCTTATAACTACAATGTGTTTTTGAACTGATGCTGCTTTTAATCTTGTTTTTAGTTTCTCCCGATAGGATATTACATCTTGTCTAGTTGGTAGGTTAGGCAAGGTATCCGCAAATTCAGCATATTGGCTCAGCATCTTCCCATAGGAACGCTTGGTATTTTCTTTGATATCGATTTTCTGTAAATAGTGCTCGATTATCTCTCGGAAAAAGCCTTTATCATTCATTTTTATCCTTTCGGTTATTATAAATTCTATTAACGTTGTATAATCAAAACTGTAGAGAGCGGTCGCTTTTCTACCGGCTAAGTTTGTACCCCAAATACAGACTTGGCTTTTTATTTGATTCGATTAAACTCGTTATGCTTTTTGACATGCTCACTTTCTTGTTCCAAAAACTTAATTGCATCAATCTTTAATACTCGAATAATTTCAAGCACCAATGGAATCGGTAGCTTTTGACCTCGTCTACCACTCTCTATTTGATAATAGTAATAGTGTGATAGATTCAGCATCCTGGATACTTCCTCAACAGATAATCCCAGATTGTTTCTGTGTTCTATTAAGTAGAATCTTGGTAAGGGTGTGGCAGTGTCACGATTGTGAACTTTTCCTGTTCCGTTAACAGGCATGAATGTACCTCCTTTCGTTATTTTCGATGGTGCTTTGATTATATGTGAAAGCAAAACATCGATAAATAACTTCAAAGGTAGAAATCATTACAGCAACAAAAAGAGTTTTTAAACCCCCTAAAAACTCGTTTTTTTACATTAAGTTGTCAGTTATCGAATACATTAACATTGACTTGTAAACATTTGTTGTGTTATGATTCTTACATGATTTGATGAATGTGAAGAGGTGCCTCCATGGTTAAATTGAATACCGAAGATGATTTTAATAACTTATTCATTAGTGAAAACTTAAAACGATTACGATTGGCGCATAAACTTTCTACAACGCATGTTGCTGATGTCATACAAAAATCTAGACAAGGTTATCTCAATTATGAGAATGGTACTAGAGAAATCGGAATACATGATTTAATTAAACTATCAGAATTTTATGGTGTTACGATTGATCATATAATTGGTAATCCATATTCTAACAAAAACAACAAACAAATTTCATTTAGAACTTATCAGAAAATCGATAAGGAACTAAACTCCATTTCCCCTATTAACATCACGACGGAACATGATGATGTCATTTTGGTTAGTGATGAGCATCAGGTTGATTTCTTCTGGCGTACACAGCTATATCATAAGATGTTATTTGAATACTATAGCCGTCCTTATGTTTCAAAGATTTATTACAACAATGATGGTTCCGGTAGCTTCTTCATGAATGAAGAACTTTACAACTTCACAAAAGCAAATGCAGAGAACATTGTTATCATTGGTGTCTATGCTGGAACTATTTCAAAAGTGTTTCAAATTCCTGGCTTCTTCTAATGATAACACGATTGTGCCGTTGGCATGTAGAGCAAAATGAGATAAAATGATAAACTACAGTTGGTAGGTTAGA
>JBBIMC010000062.1:3346-8057 GCA_037444605.1 Mycoplasmatota bacterium
ACACACTTTCCCTTAGGGATTGCTTCGGCAATTCCTTTTTTCTATTCATTCATAGAGGATACGAATGAAAAAAAACACGATCGTCACCGATCAGATGAAGTATGCTTACTCAATAAAAGTAATCTTTAGACTATATATGCAAAAGCTCATAACTGAGAGTGAATATAAGGAAATTGAAACACGTTTAAAGCAATATTACAAAATACAATCAACCGCTACAAAAAGCAATGAAATAGACATGAAATGACTTGCTATTCATTTTAAGTGATGTATATGTAGTAACAAATGGAGGTAATTTATATGCAAAATAAGCAAGTTAGAGTAATTCAGCCAAGACAAATCATTGATGTTAGCGGACTCCCAAACAAAAGCCATAAAAAGCGCGTTTGTGCCTACGTTAGAGTATCAACCGATAATGAGGAACAGAAGTCCAGTTACATCGCCCAAACCGAAGAATACACCCAAAGAATCGAAAACAATCCAGAGTGGATTTTCAGTGGTATCTACGCTGATGAAGGGATAAGCGGTACCTCAACTAAAAACAGAAAACAATTCAACAGTATGATGGATGCAGCCAAACGGGGTGAGATTGATTTAATTATCACTAAGTCGATTTCACGGTTTGCTAGAAACACTGTCGACTGCTTAAACTATATCAGAGAGATGAGAACAATCAACGTCGATATCTACTTTGAAAAAGAAAACATCTACTCTTCAGATCCAAAGGTAGACTTCTTATTAACCATCATGTCATCCATCGCCCAGGAGGAAGCAAGAAACGTTAGTGAAAACGTTAAGTGGAACGTTAAGAAACGATTCAACAATAGTGTTCCGATTATCAATCACAACAGGTTTCTTGGTTACACCAAAGAAAAACGTGGTGGAAACTTGATTGTTGATCCTGAAGAAGCTAAGATTGTACAAGAGATTTTCCAAATGTATATCAGTGGTGTCGGTCCAATGAGTATCGCAAGACACATGGAATCCAAAGGTGTCCTCACCGGAGCAGGTTATGAAAAATGGAGCATGTCGACGATTCATAGTATCTTAACAAATGAAAAATATACCGGTGACTTAATACAGCAAAAGACATTGACTGTAGATTACCTTTCACACAAGAAAGTTACCAATAAGAATCTAGCCCCTATGTATCATACTGAAAATGCCCATGAAGCTATTATTGATAAAGAAACATTCTTACTAGCTCAACAAATCAGAAATGACCGTGCAAAAGCGAAACGTGGCAAGGATAAGAATGTGGCCAAATACAATGTCACATACCCATATTCAGCACTCATCATTTGCTCAGAGTGTGGTAGAACGTTAAAAAGACGTTATTGGAACTACGGCAAACCCTCTCAAAGAGTCATGCAACAATGTGGAAATTACATCCTTGGGAAAGCTCACTGTACCGCCAAAGCAACTTATCAAGAGATGATTGAAGGTGCTACAGTCAAGATGCTTAATGAAGTGTTTTTACAAGAAAAAGATATCCTTTCCACCATTCGAAGTATCATAAAATCATCAATCAAGCTCAGTGATGTTGAAATTCAGATTCAGAAACTTCAAAATGAATCTATAGAGCTTGAAAGTATGTTATCAAACTTGATTGATGTTCAAGTTAAAAATCCTAACTTATCACAAGAAAAGTTCAATTCAAAATATAAGTCATTATCAAATCAATTAGAGAGTAATACAAGCGAAATCAAAAATTTGGAAAGCCAATACCTTGTGAACTATGATACACGATCAAGGCTCGCGAGAATTGAATCCACACTCAATGATATGAACGAACCCATTCGAGAAGTTGATAGTGATACACTTCGGTCATTCATCTACAAAATAATATCGGTGGATCCAGAAAACCTAGTATTTTGTGTAGCAGGTTTAAAAAACTATTCAGATAGCGAATTTGCTGATAACAGACACGTATTTGAAGCTTTACCACCTTTAGCATCAGGCTCGTTTTACCACGAAAAGTATGATAAAACAATGAACTACAAGGTTGTAATTATTTGATGATTTTCATGTGAAATATGTTTCCACTTACTATACTTTTATTAAGATAATACAAATATTATGGTATCGTATGTTTCCACATTGAATGAAAAATACAACCATAGACAAAAAACGCCATCGAACACCTATTTAGGGCATCTGATGGCTGTTTTTTATGAAATTAAGTTTAAAATGAAGTGTTGTCAAGTATGTGTTAAGTATATAACAAGTGCTATTTTAAAGAAAGCAATGTGATACTTTCAACGTGTGAAGTAAAGGGAAACATATCTATGGGCACAGTTTCAACAAGGTCATAGTCTTTGGATAATTGGTGAAGATCTTTTGCGAGTGTCGAGGGATTGCATGAACCATAGATCAGACGTTTGGGTCTTGCTTGTAAGATGAGTTCAATCGTCTCATCGCCAAGACCGACTCTCGGTGGATCAAAGAACATGACATCGATCTTCTTTTCTTTTAATCCGGATAACGCACGTTTAAAATCACTTTCCAAGACGGTGACATTGGTGATCCCATTCTTTTCTAAGCTTAAACGGGCACTTTCACAGGAAGATTTGTCGACTTCAATCGCATAAACCTGACGACAGTCTTGATGAATGTAATGAGACACAGGGGCGATGCCTGCATAAGCATCAATCGCGGTTTCATGGGGCTTTAGTCCCGAAAGGCGCTTCATTTCTTGATAGAATTTATGGGCTTGAGGGGTATTGAGTTGAAAGAATGCTTCAGGCTTCAGTTCATAGAGATGGCCATTAAGTTCTTCTTTAATCGTCTTTTCACCAAAGATTAAATTCATCTCTTCACCAAAGAAACCCATCTTTTTTAAATCTGGATGAATCGTCTCAAAAACCGATTTAATCATCGGTTCTTTTTTCACTAAATCTTTCACTACAGATTCTAAACGGTTAGATTTCTTGAGCATGACAAAAGTGACTTGTGCTTCTTTGGTTCTTTCAGCAACCCGCACGACCAAGGCTCTCACATATCCTTTTTTCTCTTTTGGATCATACGCATCCATTTGATGCTTATCCATCAGAGAAACGATCGTAGAGAGGATACGGTTGATATCTTCATGTTGCACTGGACATCCTTCAATAGGGATAAAGCGATTAGAATTCTTTTGGTACATCCCAAAACGGTTTTTATTCTTGATTCGCTGCACAGGGAGTGAAGCTTTGTTGCGGTAGTTTTTAGGATGATCACAACCAATGGTTTTTTTGATCTGCTTTTGGGTAAACTTGATTCCTGCATAACGTTCAAAACTACGGATGATCATCTCCCGTTTTTGTTCGAGCATCGCTTGGTAATCCAGATGTTGGGTTTGACATCCTCCACATTCATGAAAGATTGGACAAAAGGGTTCGACGCGATCTGGACTAGGTTTTCTTACATCCACCAATTGACCGATCGCGCGATTATCAAACACTTCTTTGATATCAACCTTAACTTCCTCTCCTGGTAAAGCATGGTCAACAAAGATGGCGAGCTTTTGGTAATAAGCAATGCCTTCGCCATTGATGCCCATCCGTTTCACATCTAAGTTTAAAGTATCATTGACTTTAATAAATTCATTCATGTATGTTCACCATCACTAGTTTTGGAATGTCTTGTTCTTTAGAACAGGTTCAATCATGACACCTTTTTCAAAATTGGCAAATCTTAAATCGATAATCGGTAAATTAATCGGACCTCTTGAATCATCAGTAATTTGATGGACTGACATTCTTAAAAAGGGGTAGATTGAAGAGACTAAAAGAGCTTCTAATTGAATCGGTGGTAAACTATCTTTCCAGGCTGAATCATTGATTCGAAACGCGGCATTATACCGAAATAAAGAGGATTCTGAATCTTTAAATTTCACTTCAATGATGGGAAAGATGACATATATTTGTTTTTCTAGGTCAAAACTGGATTTCCCTAACGTGATTTTAAACATTTCAGGGATCCCTTTTCCTAAACGGTGATAGTTTAATTCCATGAGTTGATAACCTAAGATATCATAGGGTGGACGCATTTGTTTTCCTCCTTGATGATGATACTTTTATTATACCCTAGATGCTTGAAATCTCATTTTTTTCATTGAAAATTCCTATGATGTATGAGGATGGATGAACATGAATATTTTCTTCGAACAATCGGTGAAAAACCCCTTGTTTTTTTTAAGATTTCGCTGTAAAAGGAAGGTGAGCTCTCCTTATGTGCATTGAGCATTTGAAGGGTGTTAAAGATGTTTTTGATTTATCTTTCAAGTCAATCGTTTTATGAGTTATCGCGTTTGGTCGCTTTGTTGCACCTCCTTTATGTTTTATTTGTTTTTTTGGGATTATTCGTGATTTACTTGGGTTTTTTCATGAAATGGCGTTTTATCCGTAATCCGTACTTTCGAATTATCCATATGATCGCGATGATTATTGTGGCGATTCAGCAATACTATATGATCAACTGCCCTTTAACAATTCTCGAAAAGAGACTATTAATCCTTGCAGGTAGACCAACCTATTCAGGTGCCTTTATTCCTCATCTACTCAATCAATTCACCCTAAACATTCCTGCATCCTATTATCTACCCCTTTATATCTCACTCAGCTTATTGTTTATCTTATCCTTCATTTTGATTCCTCCTTGGTTTCACTACCCCACAAAACGCTACCGCAAATATCATCTGATTCACTAAATAAAAATCCACGCCTTCAAG
>JBBIMC010000063.1:0-7984 GCA_037444605.1 Mycoplasmatota bacterium
AATCTCTTTCATTGCCTTATGACTCTTACTCAAATTAAATCACTCCCAAACGGATTCTAAGACAATCTGAAATTCATCCCCATCATCAAAGGGGATTTGACTAGGCCCTGACGTGGAAAGCACAAATGCATCTTCATGCTTTACATAAAAGGCAAGAAAGGTATTGGACCAGTCCGACATCAGGCTAAAATCTTCTCCAGAGATCCCCAAGATCACCTTCCCCTGAAAGGCAAAACTAGAGAATGTGTATTCACATGAGGGATCGGCTTCATAGGATTGATTCGCACAGGTCACATCAAAATGACGATTAAGAATATCGAAAAAGGTATCGCCTTCTTGAAAACTCAGTGTCTCAGAAAAAACGATGGTCCCCTCATCATCGATTAACTCGAGATGAATCGTTCCCTCATCGCTTGCGCGATTGTCAACAAAGAGCAATCGTCCAACAACGAATGCGATGACAATGACACCAAGGGTGATGATAATTTTTGTCCAAAGGTGTTTCACACCATCACTCATTTCTCTTTATTGGTAGGGAATAAATAGGTTTGTTGCGGGATTTCCCCATACATCACGATATAGCTTGTAAGCCACTAATGCTGCAAATACTTGAGGAGTAGAAAATGCTAAATCTGCTTGTTCATCTAAAAGCAAATACTTAAATGTTGCGTTTGCTTCATAGAGTTTAAGTGCTTCAATTAAATCGGTTTCTTCTGTGGTATAGGTTTGACTTCTCGGATTGATACCACTAGCAACAAGCCCTAAAACGACTGCAGCTGTTGATGATGCGTTGGGATTTCCCCATGATTCAACACCTGATGAGGTAAGATGATCTTCGATATAGGTGAGCATGTCATCCACAAATAACTGGACTTCTGAATCTTCCTGATAAGGGGATAATGCATTAAGCACCATACCTGCATAGTCGGCGTCCATATAAGCAGGTGTTGATTCAATGAGCGTATCAATGAGTGATGCACTCGGTTCAACGCCTAAAAGATGATAGGCGTTCAATAAGGACACGCTGTCATAATGATTGGTGGATACCATCGTGGTTAATGATGTTTCAAGGGTTGTTGTTGGTAAACCAAACCCATATGCCGTCACGCTTGATTTAAAGAGATTGGCAATCGTATCATCACTTAACGCAGGGTGCTGATAGTTTACCTCATTTAATTCAGGAGCTTCATATCCACGATCAAACATTTGCTTGATGGCAGACACCACATGGTAACTCGTTGCCTCTTCAGTAATATAGAGATCTGTATACTCATCGATAAAAGCATAGATCACATCATCCACCCATAGATCGGTCTCATCAAGCATCGTTGATTCTTTAAAGGATATTTTCATACCATCCACGAGTTCAATTTCATCAATGCCGACACTAGACATCACATCATCCACGTAAATGGCATACCAATAATTATAGGTAACCCCATATTCCTTGGGATAATGACTTTCAATCCCATTGACTAATGTCCCTAAATCAAAGACGGAATAATCCAAATCAACCGCTTGATCAAGGACTTGAAATAACGTGTCTTCTGTCGTCAAATCATAGGTGACCTCTTCACTAAATAAAACATCACCTGATAGGTCTAAAACTTCGATGTCTAATGATCCTAAGGAAGTTTCCACAATGTCTTCTTGACATCCAGCAAGAAGGACAACACTCAAAAAAATTAATCCTGTAAGCCAAACTTTTTTCATGCCTTATCTCCTTTTTTTGATAAAAAAATCCATACCTCTTGGGCATGGAAATAGACAAAAAAGGATTTTTGTCCTTCTCAACCCCAGAAGATGACTCGATTTGACGTCTTTGGTAGGTCTCCCGGCTTAACATCATCCTAATTTGCACCTTCCCACGAAAATTCGCAGTGGTTTTTGCATTTCGTCCGTATCACGGTTGCTGGGACAGCTCAAGTTTTTCACTTGATTCCCTGTTATGCGTGTTGCACCATATCGTCGATTCGATTAACTCTATTATAGACTACCTTGGATGGATGTTCAAGGGTATTTTCCAAGGAAATTTCTTAATTATAATGAAACTATTTTACTCATTAATTTTCAGTCGTTTATAAACTTCTTTTAGAAGTTCAGCTTGGGTAGTTTCAATTTTGCCTTTTAGGTCATCGACTTGCTTCTTATATTGTTCTTTTGCGATGTGATCATCGAGGCTCGGAAGGTTGATATAAACATTCATACAAGCACCTAGAGCCCCAGAGGCTAAACTTAAGATGGCAACTCCTAAATCAGAGACGGTTTGGGCATTTCCATAGGTCAAAATAAAGGGCATCTGATGAAGTGCTGATAGTGATAAAGTGGCCACTTTCATTGGAACTAAGATTGCTTGAACGGTGCCTTCTTGTATCTTTTTTTGCCGTTCGATGATGTCTTGATCGGTTGTTTTTGGCATTTGATATGCTTGCATGATTAAATTAAACGATGCCGTATCATCATCGATGGCTTGAATGAGTTGAGTCTTGATGTAAAGCAAAGAATTGATCACATCTTTGAACTCAAATTGAATTTTTGAGTCAAGTGCTAAAAACTTCTTTTTATCGACAGAATGATGACCGACCATGCGGACGAGAGAAACACCTAAGGATGCAGCAAGTGCAGAGACAGAACCTCCCCCTGGTGCTGGACTTTTTGAGTCGACTTCATCGATAAACTCGGTGATTTTCTTTTCAATTAACATGTTAATCCCTCACAATCTTTTGGTCTTTGACCACATATTTACCAAGGATAAAGACATCTCTTACCTGATTAATACCATAATGATACATGAGATAGGCTAAATTAGAGATATCAAGAATGATGAAATCTGCATCTTTTCCGATGGCTAGTGATCCTTTTTGATCACTTAGTCCTAAATGATACGCGGCATTGATGGTTACCGCATTTAGTATCTCTTCTGGAAGTAATCCCATGTAGTTAGAGGCGAGATGCATGATCAGTTGGAGGTTTTCTGTAGGTGATGATCCCGGATTATAATCGGTAGCAAGCGAGATTCCTACCCCAAAATCAATCATCTTTCGTGCGTTAGCATAAGGTTTCTTTAAGAAGAATGATGTTCCGGGGAGAAGATTAGCAATCGTGTTGGATGATGCTAATTTGTTGATGTCTTCATCACTGATCGCCATGAGGTGATCGACTGAAGTACATCCTAATGCCACACCGAGTCCTGCGCCACCAAGGGGATGGATCTCATCAGCATGCATTTTGATCTTTAATCCCATCGCCTTGGCTTCGGTTAGAATCTTTTTTGTATCTTCTAGCGAGAATACACCTTCTTCACAAAAGACATCAACCGCTTCTGCCAAGCCATCAGAGGCAATCATTTCCATATCGGTGATCATGTCGGTAATATAAGCTTGTTTATCATGGGCATATTCTTTAGGGATTGCGTGTGCTCCCATGTAGGTGGACATGATACGCACAGGATGGGTATCATTAAGCTTACGATTGACTCTCAATTGTTTGGACTCATTCTCATAATCGAGTCCATACCCACTTTTCGATTCAACAACAGTGGTTCCATGAAGTAACATCGTATCCAGTGAATGTCTTGCTTGATGATAGAGTGTTTCACATGTCGCCATTCTTGTCTTGTGGACAGTCCCTAAAATACCCCCACCTCGTTTTAATATATCAAGGTACGGTGTCCCTTTTTGAAGTTCTTCATATTCATCTTCTCTTGAAGATGCGTGAACGAGATGTGTATGTGAATCAATGAAGCCTGGAAGTACAATCGCGTTCTTAGCATCAATCAAATCGGTACATTCACCACGAAAATCATCACCATCACCTTCACCAATGCCAATGATTTTTCCATCTTTAATTGCGATATATCCATGATGATAGGTCTTGATCTGTGCCATGTTTTTACCTTTAACAGGGGGCACTTGATCAGGCGTGTAAATCGATTTAATATGATAGATGAGACGATCAGCGATCATCACTCATCACCTCGGTTCACATGATGTTCAATGATTTTTGTTTCGTCAAAATCGCGAAACATAAGATCGCTTTTTGCATAGTGTGTCATCTCACTAAGTGACATTTTTTTATCAAAAACTTGATCTCGAAGCGCGAAATAGTACTTGAGTGAATCGCTGATTGCTTCCTTGGGAAGAAGACCGACGATTTCACTACTCATGACCTCAACATGAAAACGTTTGGCTTCCATTTTGACGGTTTCTAAAATACGGTAAATCGGATTCTTCTTGAAATCTAAGATGTTCATCGTCACTTGAACAAAACCTTTATCTTCAAGAAACGCTGGACCTGCTTGGATATGCTGAAAGCCACCTGAGGATTGACGAATCGCTTTCGCGATGGATGAAGCGACTTTTTCATCCTTGGTGTTCAAGTCAATGTTATACGCAATCAAAGGCATTCTCGCACCTATCGCAGTGACACCAAAGGTTGGGTGAATCTCACGAGGACCATAATCAGGTGTCCATAAAGGATCTTTTATCTTTTCTTTCATACCTTCAAATTCGCCTTTTCGAATCTCTGGAAGACTGACTCTTTCGGGAGTATTTGCTGCTTTCGCATAGAGATAAACCGGTATTTGAAACATAAAGGAAACGTGGTCAGCGAGCGATTTTGCGTACTCAACACACTCTTCCATGCTGATACCACTGATGGGGATAAACGGCGTGACATCGACAGCACCCATCCGTGGATGCTCACCGTGATGTGTATTCATATCGATTAAATTTTTGGCATTCTCAAAAAACTGAATGAGGGGGATAATCATCTTTTCAGGATCACCAATTAATGTGATTACAGTACGATGATAGTTCGCGTCCGGTTCAACACTTATCAATGAAAAACCTTCTTTGTCTTTGAGAGGTGCGACGATTTGATTGATTTTTTCTAAGTCTCTTCCTTCAGAAATATTGGGTACACATTGAACAATTCTCATGAAGTCATCCCTTTCTTATAGGCTTCTATTTTCTTTTTTAATTCGGTGTTATCCAGCGGTTCGGGGAGTGTAATCGACATCTTTGGATCACCTTCATTAAACGTTTTAACGGTTTGAATGGCATGCTCATTTCTTGCCCATGCACGTCTAGAGACGCCTGCCATGACATCATAAATCATCGCTTCTCTTAAGATTTGATCCGTTTCAACACTTCCATCTAAAACCATGCCATAACCCCCATTGATGGCTTTTCCAATACCCACACCGCCACCATTGTGAAGTGCCACTAAACTCATACCTCTTGCTGCGTTACCCAATGCAACATGGGTTGCCATATCGGCCATAATATTGGAACCGTCTTTAATGTTGGATGTTTCTCTAAACGGTGAATCTGTTCCTCCTGTATCGTGGTGATCACGACCCAGCATGATGGGTCCAACGAGTCCCTTTCTCACGAGATCATTAAAAGCTAAAGCAATCTTCAATCGCCCTTCAGCATCTTGATATAAAATCCGAGCTTTCGTTCCCACCACGAGGGCGTTTTCTTTCGCACGTTTGATCCACATATAATTATCGTAATCTTGGAAGCGACGTTCTTTGTCGATTAAAGACATCGCCACGTGATCTGTCATATCCAAATCTTTCTCTAATCCACTTAAACATACCCAACGAAATGGACCATAACCATAATCGAAAAGTAAGGGACCCATCATGTCTTCCACATAGGAGGGATGAATAAATCCTTCAAGATCGTTTTGTCCATTCTTGCATAATCTCATCACGCCTGCATCATAAACGGCTTTAAGAAATGAGTTGCCGTAATCAAAGAAATAAGTTCCTCTTTGAATCAGTGTTTCAATAAGTTCATAGTGTTTAATAAGGGATTGATTCACGTGTTTTTTAAATGCTACTGGATCCTGACTGAGCATGGTTGTCCGCGCTTCAAAAGACAGTGTATAAGGACAGTATCCACCTTCGTAAACTGCATGACACGAGGTTTGGTCTGACAATAAGTCAATATGTTCTTGATGATCAATTGCAAATGCCAGTAAATCCACAATGTTTCCTTGATAAGCAATCGCATAAGGCTTTTGTTCATTAAGTTTTTCTTTTGCAATCAAAAAGGCGTGTTCTGCTGTGGTTGCTACTTCATCAATCCAATGTTGATCAAGTCGTGTTTTAATGCGTGATGGATCGACTTCAGCAATAATCCCCACCCCACCCGCGATGACAACCGCTTTTCCTTGTGCACCACTCATGCCTCCTAAACCAGAAGATACGAAGAGTTTACCGCGCAAATTATCTTTGGGATCCACACCGAGTTTGAGTCTTCCTGCATTGAGCAAGGTTGAATACGTCCCATGGACAATCCCTTGAGGTCCGATATACATCCAACCTCCAGCGGTCATCTGTCCATAATTAGCGACCCCAATCGCTTGTGCCCGTTTGAAGGCTTCCATATCATCGTATTGACCAACCATCAATCCGTTGGTAATAATGACACGTGGTGCTTGAGAATGACTTAAATAGAGACCGAGTGGGTGTCCTGACATCACGGTTAATGTCTGATCTTCACTCATGATCTCTAGATATTTCTTGATCAGATGATATTGCATCCAATTTTGACACACCTGGCCTGTTTCACCATAGGTCACGAGTTCATATGGATAAAGGGCAACCTCAAAATCGAGGTTATTATCGATCATCACCATCATGGCTTTACCCGCTAACGTCTTCGCATAATATTGATCGATGGGTTTCCCATAGATTCTCCCCTCAGGTCGAAAGCGATACCCATAGATTCGTCCCTTTTCCATCAGTTCATCCATAAATTCTGGAATAAGAGTATCATGCCATGCTTTTGGAATATAGCGAAGTGCATTGGATAAAGCGAGTTCAATATCATGATCCGATAGTTTTGCATCTCTTTTCGGTGCTCTTCTTATCCCTTGAACAAAGTTAGGATAGTCAGGCAACGTCGAAAAAATGTCTTTCAAGGTCATTCCTTTCATCACGATTCCTCCTTAAAGAGTTCTTTGATGACTTCGGGAGACTTAATCATGGCTTCAATTTTATGAATATAAGGATATAGCGTTTCATCCTTTTCTAAGAAAGGAATCTCACCACGAATGATACGATATAGACGTTCGGTCATCTTTCCCATCTGTTTCTTTTCTCTAAAATCAATTGCTTGACATGCGACAAAAATTTCCATGGCGATGACTTTATACGTATTGTCCAAAATGGATGCTGCTTTTCTTGCTGCAGTGGTTCCCATGGAGACATGATCTTCTTGATTTGCTGATGAGGGAATCGAATCCACGGAAGCAGGATGCGCTAATACTTTGTTTTCTGAGACAAGTGAAGCTGCGGTATATTGAACAATCATAAGCCCTGAATTGAGCCCTGACCATTTGGCTAAGAACGGGGGAAGTCCACCGGAAAGATATGGATTGACCATCCGCTCAATACGACGTTCGCTGATACTCGCAAGTTCAGCAATCGCTATCCCTAAAAAGTCAAACGCCATGGCGAGTGGTTGCCCATGGAAATTACCTGCACTGATCGCTTTTTGTTCATCAGTAAAAACAATCGGGTTATCGGTCACAGCATTCATCTCGCGCTCTACGAGCATCTTGACATGATTTAAAGCATCTAGGGTTGCCCCATGCACTTGAGGGGCACACCGTAGAGAGTACGCATCTTGGACACGTTTATGATTTTGATGCGTTGTGTACTCGCTGCCTTCAAGATAGCTCAAAATGGATTTTGCTGCAGAGATTTGACCTTCTTGATTTCTGATGCTGTGGACTCTGGGATCATATGCATCAGTTATCCCTTCTAATGCTTCCATCGTTAAGGATAATGCGAGATTCGCATAATCGTATAGATGAAACGCTTGATCGAGAACGAGACTTCCAATGGCGTTCATCCCTTGGGTTCCGTTGATCAAACTCAAGCCTTCTTTGGCTTTCAGTTCGCTTAGTGGTGTGAGTCCTAACTTCGCTATTCCCTCTTGGGTAGACATTCTCATCCCATCAACAA
>JBBIMC010000064.1:0-5648 GCA_037444605.1 Mycoplasmatota bacterium
TTCGCCTTCTTTGAACTTACCTAAACGCATGTCCTCAAATAGACGAAGGTTTTCTTCAACGGAGCGATCGCGATATTTCGATGGTTTTCCTGGTGTTTGTAAGTTCCCACGATCTTTCGCAATTTCTTCAGCGGTTGAATGATCGACATATGCAAGTCCTTTTTTGATCAGCAGAACGGCACGTTCATACATTTCTTCAAAATAGTTGCTTGCATAATATATGTTTTTGGGTTCATAACCTAACCAACGAATGTCGTTTAATATCGCTTTAACGTAAATATCGTCTTCTTTTTCCGGATTGGTATCATCGTAGCGTAGATTGGTATAGCCACCATAGGGTAATGCACTCTCAAAATCGGTGATGATGGCACGCGCATGACCGATGTGTAAGAACCCGTTGGGTTCTGGGGGAAACCGTGTCACAATTTCCTTATGTTTACCTGTTTTTAAATCCTCTTCAATAATTGTTTTAATAAAATTCGACGTGTTTTCCATAGGGTTCACCTCATTGTCTTATTTATTATATGACAATTTGGTGTAAACTACAAGTTTACAAACAAAAAGACCTTGATGAAAGTTCACCAAGGTCCATAATTGTGGAGTCTTTTTATGGGAGAAGTCCGAAGAGTTCCTCAAAATCTAAATCTGTGTTTCCAAATGCAGTCACCATATCATCGAATAACGCTTGTTGTTCTTCATCGGATAAACCTTCAACAACCGTTAACAATGCTTCAACCGCTGCTTCAGGATCGCCTTGTGGATCAAGAACTTCCGAAAGGACATCATTGATGGCATCATTGAGCTCAGGTGAATATTCTGGATTGTCCGCGACAGCATCAAGGACTTCTTGAACTGCATCTTGGATATCCTGAATAGGAATTGTATCATTTAAGCTGACATAAATTCTTAAAGCGTCACCAACAACAGCTACGGATTCAATGCCCATACCTGCAGCATCCATCTGAGAATCAAAGTTTTCTAATACGAAGGCTCCATCGACAAGGAAATCATTATCGCCTAACATGGTGAGTACATTGGTAATATGTTCTTCGCTTAATGTTACTTCACCGGCAACGAGTTCATTGAGGACAATTCTTAAATCAGATCCTGAGATTTCAGGCGTTGCGTTAATCTTGATAATGGTCTGGAAGTTCATTAATGGATTTTCATTATCTTCAATGACCATAGGAATATTGACGACAAAGTCATCGTTCATGGTGATATAGGGCACATAAGCTCTCATGGTGTAGCCTTCCATGATAGGAGACTCAATGAGAACGCCAGGTGTTGTTTGATTTGCTCTCATGAAATACTCAAACATACGATTCAACGTCGCTTGATCGAGTGATATGAATGGTGTGGGATTTTCACTGCCTAATGTAGAGAAAATCATGGCACTCGCTTTTGAAGCTAAAATGGATTGAAGATCGGTATCGTCGACAATCTTGTCGCCTTCAGCAACCATATAAGGTGTGGAGTCATCTCTGGTTTTACCTAAAGCAAGATCAACGGCAAACTCTCCTTCATCAAAACCGATGTCAAGGAGTTCGTTTTCTTCAATAAACGCCAAGAGAGATTGAATCATCGCTTTTTGTTGAACATCTTCAATGCTTTGATCGATTAAAGAATCCACACTGACGCGAATTTCTCTTTCCACAGGATCAAAGGAGGCTAAACCATTGAGCTGATTATCAATAATTCCCTGTAGAGATTCACCAGTCACTTGTTCAGTGACCCATGATGCAGCGGAAAATGACCACGCAAGTGGAAGGTTACCAATATTGAGCTTGTCTAATTTTAAGACGACTTCTTCGGTATCAATTAAGACTTCAAAGGAAATCAAGATACGTGTCTTATACGTAAATGTAGAAACAAAGACATGCGCACCTGCTTCAATTTCGATCGTGTTATCTTTGAATCTCACCCATGCGCCTTGGAGGCCATAGTACGTATCTTTCATGACATAGTTCATGTCATCTTCACTCGCACCATCCATCAGGTATTCAGGATTCATTGAACGAAGTTGATTGAGAATTAATCCGTTGGCATCCGCTTGTGCAATGGAAACACCGACGGTAGCTTCAGTATCATCACTTAATAAGAACTGATCAATATTCTCTTCAATCATCGCTGTTAATGAAACAGCTTCAACACCACTGAAATCATCGGTAGGGATCTCAACGGGTTTATACATCACCGCTAGAAGGATAGCGGGGATGGCGATAATCGATAAAATTGGCAAAACAATGAGTTTGAAAAGGAACTTCATAGAATCACTCCCCTTTATTAATTTAATCATATTCTTTATGCTTAAAAAAAACAATAGTTTAGCATTTTAGAGAAAGGAGATTGAAAGAAATTGAGGCAATCTCAACAATAGAAGTGATGTTAATCTCATCTCAACTTGTGCTATACTATAAATAATCATTTCTGAGGGGGGCATACAATGCCAAAAAAGACAACCGTAATTTCATTTTTCTATTGGATGAGAAGTGTATCATTTGCACTTCAGTTTATTTTGCTCATCGTATTAGTGCTTTTCGCATCGGCAAATAGTACGGTATCTTGGGTCAGTTATATGGTCAACCACGCGCTTTTTGGTTGGATTGTATTCTTCTTGATCAGTGCTGTGGTGAGTTCCATTACCATCGAACATCTCGAAAAAAAATAAAGGCTATTCGCCTTCATCTTCAACAGATAGGGTTGATTCTCCACCGAGCAGATAATCGGGAAGAGCGCCCTTTTTTTGATATTGGTAATACGCTGCTGCACCAATCATCGCAGCATTATCGGTACAATATTCCATCTTTGGGATAATAATCTCCCGATGAGGAATCTCGTTAAAAATTCGACTTCTGAGTCCTTTATTGGCAGCAACCCCACCAGCGACAATGATCTGTTTTACATCATACGCTGCTGCAGCAAGTCGTGTCTTTTCAATCAACACATCCAAAACCGATGCTTGAAATGAGGCACACATATTGTTGATATCGATGGATTCGCCTCTTTGTTCATGATTATGAACTAAGTTGATGACCGCACTCTTTAATCCTGAAAAACTAAAATGATATTCGGTTTTATCCAAAAAGGGTCTCGGTAAATGATAGGTATCTTTTCCTAGAGCTGCGCGTTGATCAACCACAGGTCCACCTGGATAGGATAACCCCAGTGTACGTGCCACTTTGTCATACGCTTCACCCACTGCATCATCTTGGGTAGTACCTAATAATTTAAATGACATATGCTCTTTCATATAAATCAGTTCCGTGTGCCCACCCGAAATGAGTAATGCAAGTGCAGGAAACTTCATGTCATGATCGATACCCGCAGCATAGATGTGGCCATGCAGATGATTAACACCCATGAGTGGTTTCCCATGAACAAATGCAAACGCTGTCGCTGCATTGATGCCCACAAGAAGTGAACCAATCAATCCGGGTCCTTTCGTGACCGCAACTAAATCGATAGCCTCTGGGGTTAATTGTGCATCTTTTAGCGCTTCATCAAAAATACGCGTCATGTGAACCACATGGTTTCGTGAGGCGATTTCAGGGACAACACCCCCAAAGCGCTGATGGATATCAATTTGGGATAACACGATGTGAGATAAGACGTCCTTACCATCTTTAACGATCGCAACAGAACTTTCATCACATGATGATTCAACAGCGAGTATGATCATGGGTTCACCTCCTTAATGAAGACAATCGCATCTTCGTTTTGATAATAGTTTTTTCGAATGTGTGACTTTTTAAAACCGAAAGACGTATAGAGATGTTGTGCTACATGGTTGCTTTCTCTAACTTCGAGGGAGAGTGTTTTCACGTGATGCGCTTTTAAATAATCGAGTGCATACGTGAGTAACGCTTTTCCATACCCTTTTTTTTGTTCACGTGGAAAAACAGCAAAGTTCATGATTTCAGCTTTCACGTCCACTCTTAATCCGATATAACCTACCATGTGTTGATCCACCTCGCCGATGACGATGTGTGAAAAAGGATTAAGCATCATTTCATCATACAAGAAGGATTCGCCAAGCGATTCCTTAAAGACTTCATTTTCTAAAGCGACGATCGCTAAAATATCGTCAACGGTGGCTGGTCTGATGTTCATTGGCTTCGGCTTCTGTAATACGCAAATAATTGGGGACGAGATTATGGATGTCTTCGACGATACGTCCCTTTTCTCTTAAAATTTTAGGGTTAACTAAAAATGATCGATCATCAATAAAAACGGTTTGACTCGTAAGATATAGAGGGAGTTCTTGAAGTTCTGATAACTTTCGATAGCCTTCCTCAAGGAGGATGTTTCCCTGCTCATGAATCATTGAAAACACATGCCCTCTACGCGCATCGATTAGCGGACAAACGGCTTTCTCATAACCCGAAGTCATGAAGAGCAGAGAACTAATCACTTTAAGCGTGATATGTTTTTGATGGGCAATCATTTTACCCACGACAACTGCGATTCGAATCCCCGTGTACGATCCTGGTCCGTATCCGATGATCATCTCATCGATGTGTTCAAGTTTAAGTTTGTTTCTTTTGAGGACTTGTTGAATGCGGTCGACCAAATACTTCGCGTGGTCACGCGAAGCGATACGAATGGAAGAATCGATTAAGATGTCATCTTTCGCGAGTCCCACAAACATCACATTCGTTGAGACATCAAAAAATAAAGTTCTCATATATAGCGCACCGCTCTTTGACAAGGGATACCCACGCATTCCATCGTAAATTCACGCAGTTGGTCACCCAGTTTTTTAATCCTTACCATCAAGTAGTCTCTCGGGAGTAATGCTTCTGCTTGAAAAGGCCATTCGACGACAATCATGCCTGTGCCATCGATATATTCTTCCAAGTCAAAATCATCACCTGCTCCATCGAGGCGATAAAGATCTAAATGATATAAAGTCTTGAGTCGATTTTTTGATTTGTATTTCTTCATGATCGTAAACGTTGGTGAATTCACAACATCCTCGATACCTAAAGCGCGTGCGAGCCCTTTTGTAAATGTTGTTTTTCCAGATCCAAGTTCACCATCGAGTAAAATAACGACCTTTTCTTCATCGAGCAACAATAAACCAAGCTCATAGCCTAGAGCTTCGGTTTCACTGGCTGAATAGGTCAGTTTTTGTTTCATAACATCCCTACTTTAAAATATGTTCATAACCCTTTTTGCCGAGGAGTGCAAACATATTTTTCTTATACGCTTCAACACCGGGTTGATTGAATGGATTCACATCAATTAAATACGCAGACATTGCACATGCTTTCTCAAAGAAATAGACAAGGTAGCCAAATGTGTATGCATCCATCGCTGGAATGCTTAATAACATGTTGGGAACGCCTCCATCTTTATGTGCCATCATCGTGCCTTTAAGTGCTTGACTGTTGACATAAGAGAGTGTCTTCCCTGCTAAATAGTTGAGTTCATCAAGATCACTATTTTCTTTAGGAATCACGACATCGGTTGCAGTGTTTTCCACTTTGACGACGGTTTCAAAAAGGTGTCTTTCACCTTCTTGAATGTATTGACCTAAGGAATGAAGATCCGATGAGAAATTCGCACTCGCGACAAAGATGCCTTTGTTGTCTTTACCTTCAGATTCACCGTATAATTGTTTCCACCATTCATTAAAATATTGC
>JBBIMC010000064.1:5658-7960 GCA_037444605.1 Mycoplasmatota bacterium
ACTCATTTAAAAAGAGTAGATTGGGTTCATATCCCACAAGCATTTCAATCTTTTTCCCACTCTTGTAGAGAAGATAGCGTGTCGCTGCATAAAGATAACTTTCATTTTCGAGCAAGTCCGCTTTCTTGTAGCGGGTATAGGCATCTTTTGCCCCTTTGAGAATCTCTTTGGTCTTGATTCCTGCAGCTTCTAGTGGTAAAAGCCCCACAGGTGTTAACACGGAATAACGTCCACCAACATCATCGGGGATAACAAACATCTCATACCCCTCATTCTTCGCAACGGTATACAGTGCACCTCTGGCTTTATCTGTAGTGGCGTAAATACGACCTTTCGCTTCTTCCTTACCCACTTTTTGTTCAAGTAAGTTCTTTAATACACGAAATGCAATCGCGGGTTCCGTCGTGGTCCCTGATTTAGAGATTACATTGATCGAAAACCGTTTGTTTGATAAATAATTGACGAGTTCATGCAAATAGGACCCTGACATCTGATGACCTGCAAACACGACCTCTAGTTTATTCTTTTTAAATGGAACGTTTAAGAACTCGAGTCCCGCTTTCGCACCAAGATAGGATCCTCCGATACCAATAACCACGAGCACTTGACTATCTTTTCTTATCTTCTTGGCTGCTTGAAGTACGCGAGCATATTCTTCTTTATCATAGGTTTTAGGAAGATCGAGCCATCCTAAGTAGTCGTTCCCTTTCCCTGTCTTTTCGTGAATCATCTTGTGAATAGCTTTCACCTGTTTTTGTAGGGATTCGGGTTGTTCTTGCAAGAATGATCTTGCATCTTCAATGTTTAGTGTAATGTGTGACATTATTTCTTTTCCTCAATTCTTTGTTTTGCTTTTTCAATCCAATGGGGTAATGCTTTCGCAAGCGAATGAAAACCAACTTTAATTTTAACCATCTTCAATATCTTTGGATGAATCGGATTGGCTTGCTTATACGAGAGTTTAAGTCGTTTGTTTTCCTCATCAACCTCTAACACAATAACCTCAATCTCATCACCAACACATAAAATCTCTTCGATGGAAGAGACGTATTGATCGGAGATTTCTGAGATGTGGATGAGGCCAGAGTATTCGTTATGGGTGACAAACACACCATACGACTGGATCCCCGTAATTTTACAAATTATTTGATCGTTAACTTTCATTTTAAAAACCTCGAAAGTATTATATCACATTTTAAATTATCTATGAAAAACAATGAAAAAACGAGCATCGCTCGTTTATTCGTTCGTTAAATAGATACCTAATCCACCAAGTCCAACATGCGCAGAGACAACAGGGCTGATCACACCAGTAATTCTC
This sequence comes from Mycoplasmatota bacterium, assembly GCA_037444605.1. Taxonomy (GTDB): domain Bacteria; phylum Bacillota_I; class Bacilli_A; order Acholeplasmatales; family Acholeplasmataceae; genus Peloplasma. The sequence continues at coordinate 6,980 of JBBIMC010000064.1, forward strand.
ACTCTTAACTGATCAGAAAGTTGGAAGATTTCATGTTCGAGTTCTTTGGCTTCAACACTACGGTCTACATAGGCGATATACACGGCAACTTTGCCGAGAGGTAACATCTTTTTGACTTCATCTAATAGATAGAGGACGACATTTTTAAAGCTTCTCACTTTGTGCTCAACATCGAGAACACCTCGTCTAAAGCGTAGGATAGGTTTAATCTTTAAGACATTTCCAATAAACCCAGAGACTTTGGATAAACGACCATTTCGTACGAGGGTTTGTAAGTTATCTACAGTGAAGATGAGTGATCCTCGTTCTTTTAATTCTTCAAGATAGACCAATCCTTCTTGAACTGAATGACCTTCACCAAAGAACTTGATCAATTCTTCAACAAGGTAAATCCCTCCATGAATCGTCGTTTCACTATCGACGACAACGATGTGAGGATTTTCACTAATCGTTTGTGCGAGGGTAGCACTGTTATACGTTCCTGATAATGATTTTGATAAGGTTAAGCAAAGGACATCGGGATACGTCTTTAACTGTTCTTCATATGCTTGAATAAAACTTTCTGGTGAAGGTTGTGATGTCTTCACTTGAATTCCTTCATGCAATGCTTTAACAACAAAATCTGGGTCCATTTGACCATCAATAAATTCATCTGCTCCAATGATGACTTTTAGAGGAACAACCGTAATTCCATGTTCTTTAACAAATGCTTCTGAAAGCCCAAATGTCGAGTCAACGACCAATCCAACATTTCTTTTCATACAAGACCACCTTTACAATTTTTTATATGGGTGCTTAAATGATGACTCATTTAACGTGATTATATCAAATTAAGTTTAAAGAATATAGATAAACGGAAAATGTGTGAAAAAAAGAGGGAAAAATTCCCCCTTAATCAATCGACAGTCACGACCGCGATCACTCCTGGTACGTTTTCGAGTAACATCGTTTCAATCCCTTGTTTCAATGTCACATCGAGTG
>JBBIMC010000065.1:0-6722 GCA_037444605.1 Mycoplasmatota bacterium
GACTCAAGCTCTTCAGTCTCTTTTTTATTAGTGTCCGTTTTTAGGGAACTAATTCGAGCGTCTCTTTTATTTTTTACATAGGGAAAATGTTTTTTCCGTATTCTTCATTCAACACTTGGGCAACCGCACTATAGAAAGCAGAGGCACCACAGAAAATACCCACGATACCTGCGATGGTCGTGATCGTTTCAATCCCTGTGAAATCACCTAAGGCAAGTAAATAGAATAATAATGCCAGCGATCCAAAGACGATACGTGTGATCATGTTATGCTTGAGTGTACCAATAAACATAAATGTCGTGAAGATACCCCAGACGAGTAAGTAATAGCCCATCGATATCTTGTCCGCTTCTAGACCCGCTTTAGGGAAGTACCAAATAATGACTAAACTTAACCAAAAGAATCCATAAGCAGTAAACGCGGTTCCCCCAAAAGTCTTCCCTTGTTTTAATTCCTGTAAACCTGCAACGATTTGTGTGAGTCCCCCTAAGGCAACGCCCATTCCAATAATCATCATTGATAGAGGAATAAGACCCGCATTGTGTAGGTTTAAGAGAATCGTTGTCATTCCAAAACCTAGTAATCCAAGTGGTGCTGGATTCGCATGTTTCATGTGTGTTGTTGTCTCCTATTCTATTTTTATGTGTCGACTTAATTTTTATCAGTCAAGTCCTCGTTCACATCCTGAAAAATCATAGCATGACCCTTGATTTTTGTCAATAAGAAAAGGCGCAGATTCGCGCCTTTATGCTTAAATAAAGAGATTGTGGTTCGCAGATTCAGTATCTGCGAGATACGTTGCTACACCACCGATTTCAATACCATCGATGAGTTCTTCCTTTTTGATTCCCATAATGTCCATCGACATCGCACACGCAACGATTTTAATCCCCATAGCTTGGGCATTCATCATGAGAGTTTCCAAGGAATCAACATTCTTTTTCTTCATCACAGACTTGATCATCTTGGATCCCATACCTAACATATTCATATTAGAAATAGGGAGATTCTTCGTTCCTCTAGGCATCATCTTGCCAAACATTGCTTCAATGAAGGATTTCTTCACACGTACTTTTTTGGCTTTTCTTAAGATATTTAATCCCCAGAAGGTAAAGAATAGAGAGACATCTTTACCCAGTGTCTTCGCCCCAGATGCAATAATAAATGCAGCAATCGCTTTATCTAAATCTTGGCTAAAGACAACAATGGTGGATCCCTTCGCGGATTCCTTGACTTCAAACCCTTGTTTTTCCGTCTTAGAAGATCCCTTCTTAATGTATGCTGTGATGATTTTCCCTTCTTTTTCGATGTTGAGAAGGGTGTTTCCCGTTTTATCGGACCATGCTTGAATATCGCGCATAAATCCTGGATCGGTTGCTCTAACTTCAAGTACTTCATGGTCATCCATCTCTTGCATTGTTTGATAGACTTTCACAATAGGACCTGGGCATTGTAAACCACAAGCATCGACAGAGATCTTAATCTTCTTGTCTTCAACGACAGGAATCGCTTCTTCGAGTTTCTTCTGGTCTATGACTGGAATGCCTAAATCATCGATCAACGTGAAGCACACTTCACTTCCATCATGGTCATAGACACATGAATAAGACTTAAAGCCACCATCAAGGTTTCTTACGTTGAAGCCATGTTGACTCAAAATTCTTGATGCTGTATAGCCTCTAGTTCCGACATGGCAGTATACATAGATTGGTTGATCTTTTGGAATTTCATTAAGATGTTCTCTAAGTTCTGATAAAGGAATATTCACTGATCCTGGCAGATACTCAAGCATGTATTCAGGACGTTCACGTACGTCAAGCACGTAAGAACCCTTAGCGGCAAATTCGTGCATTTCATTCCAAGTAATGGTTTGAACAAGTCCCTTTTGAATATTTTCAGCGACGAATCCCACCATGTTGACGGGATCTTTAGCACTTGAGAATGGAGGTGCATAGGCTAAATCAAGATTCTTTAAAGCGGTAACTTTAAGTTTCGCGTAGATTGCGGTTGCTAAGACGTCAATACGCTTATCAACACCACCTCCACCCACAGCTTGAGCACCATAAATTTCTTCCGTTTCTGGATTGAATAAGACCTTGAGTGCCATAGGTTCTGCGTTAGGATAATAGCTTGCATGTGAGGTTGGGTGAATATGGATGGATTTATATGGTAAACCTAGATTTTTTAAATTCTTTTCTGATAATCCAGTGGATGCAACCGTGAGTTCAAGAATTTTTGCAGCACTTGTTGCAAGTGTTCCTTCATAGGCATCATCAATGCCGAAAATATGGTTTGCGACATAACGTCCTTGCTTATTGGCAGGACCTGCAAGAGCGGCGAGCATGTATTGTTTCGATACGAGATGAGGCACTTCAACGACATCGCCAATCGCGTAGATATCGGGATCCGAGGTGAGCATATGTTCATCGACTTTGATGGCACCTCGTTCGGTTAGGATTAATCCAGCATCTTTTGCCAGTTTATTATCAGGTCTTACACCAATCGCGAAAATAACAAGATCCGCCATGACTTTCGTTCCACTTTGCAGTGTAATCTGTTTACCTTCTTGATCAAATGATTTGACACCATCACTTAAAATAAGACTAATGCCTTGTTCAATCATGTGTTGATGAATGATCTGTGCCATTTCAAAGTCAAACATACCCATAACTTGATTAGCCATTTCGATTAAGGTGACTTTCATGCCTAAGTGATGAAGATTTTCCATCATCTCAACACCGATATAACCTCCACCAATAACCGCAGCACGCTTGGGCTTGTGTTCATGGATAAATGCTTTAATCTGATCCATGTCAGGAATATTTCTTAGTGTGAATAAGTTCTTCGCTTCATTGATTCCTGGAATGGGTGGTTTCACAGGTTGAGAACCCGTTGAGATAATGAGCTTGTCATAGGTCTCAATATAGGTCTTTTTCTCTTGATGATTATAGACAGTCACTGTTTTCTTCTTACGATCGATCTCTGTGACTTCATTCCAAATTCTGACATCCACATTAAACTTTTTGTGCATATCTTCTGCCGTTTGAACGACAAGGGCATCTCTTGAAGAAATCACTCCACCAATATGGTAAGGAAGTCCACAATTGGCAAAACTAATATATTCCCCTCGTTCAAACAAAATGATTTCTGCAAACTCATTCACACGTCTCAGACGTGCAGCCGTGGTTGCACCACCGGCAACTCCACCGATGATTAAAATTTTCTTTTTCATACGAATCGTACCTCCAACACGTTCAATTTTAGACTTTTTTGAACAATTGTCAATGAAAGATACTCATGAAAACGTACCCATTTTTGAAATGAGGATTCAATTTAAAAACATCGTAAATAATGGTTGAATTCATGGGATTTTATGGAGGGATAGAAAACAAAAAAGCACCGAAGTGCTTTTATTGAGAAAGTTAAAGATCCATGTCTTTGATCACATCTGAGGCCAGTTGATCATAGGCTTTACCTTGGATTTCTTGACCTTTAAAAATGTACCCACCATGATCGGGTTGACCGAGTGGAATTTGACTTAAGAGTGGAACACCAAGTTTTTTGGCAACCACGTCACCACCGCCTTGACCGAATAAAAATTCTCTTTTTTGATTACATGGGTTATAGTAATAACTCATATTCTCAACAACACCAATCACTTCATGGCCAATGTTTTGTGCACCAATTCCTGCCTTAACGGCAACATGTGACGCATTTGGATGCGGGGTAGTGACGACTAAGATTCGACTCTTAGGTACGTAGGTTTTTACATCGAGTGCGACATCTCCGGTTCCTGGAGGTAAATCGATCAAGATTAAATCGACGTCATCTTGCCATTTGACGCCATTAAAGAAATGAACGAGCATTTTCCCTAACATCGGTCCACGCCACATCAATGGTTTATCGGGTGGCATAAAAAATTCCGTTGAAATAACTTCAATGCCTTCTTTCACAAGGGGAATCATTTTTTCATCTTCCGTGGCATTCAAAGGTTTGATCGGTAAATCTAGGATATTCGGAATAGATGCTCCATACACGTCAGCATCGATAATCCCTACTTTTTTACCCTTTCTGATAAGAGCTGCTGCTAAATTCGCAGTCACTGTGGACTTACCCACACCACCCTTACCTGAAGCAATCGCTAAGTACTTGATGGGTTTTTCGCCTTCGGGGACAAATTCGGATTCAAAAAAGTCAATTTTAATCCCAGGAAACCCAAGTTCAATCTTTACAAGCTTGATTATTTGTAAACGAATGGCTTGTTCATTCTTCGTCTTGTCTTTGAGATTGATCTCAAGTTCAACCACACCAGTGGGCCCAATCACGAGCTTTTTGACGCCACCTACCGCTTTAAATGATTGGTTAAAACCAGGGTCAACAATCTCTTCAAGACGTTTTCTTAAATCATCATAGGATGTCATGTTTTCACCTCGAAACCATTATAGCACTTGTTGAGTTGAAAACAAAAAGAAACGAGAACAAAGATTCACGTTTCTTTATAGTTAGTTTACCTATCGTAGACCAAATGGATGATTTGTGATAAAATATCAGTATTCAGCGCTGTCCCTTGATGAAGATCATCTTTAATAAAGGAGTATCATGTTATGGAAAAAACGTTTAAACTCACTTCGGAAACTGGATTACATGCTCGTCCAGCAACCAATTTTGTGCGCTATATATCCTCACTGCCTATCGATGTATTTTTGATCTATAAAGATTTTGTCGCAGATGCAAAATCCATCATGGCAATCATGAGCTTAGGTTTAGCAAAAGATGATGTCTTTACGATCCGTGTCGCTGATGATCAGCAAGCCTATCTTCTCGACATCGAATCCTACATGAAAGAGCATCAACTCATATAAAAGGATGGTCAATCGACCATCCTTTTCTTATTTCTTCTTATGAAATGCTTTTTTAAAGTTATCGCCAATACGTTTAAAGAATTTTGTTTGATCATAATTTAAGATAGCCACTTTATAAACTGGAGCTACAAAATAGATGGCGAGCAACATGAAGATCGTCATCACAACAATCGCAACTATCCCTTCCCAGATCGCGAGATAACCACCTGCTAACGCCACAGGTGCGAGTATCGGGGTAAAGAGAGGAACAAAACTCATGATCTTAATAAAGCCATCCCCACTTGCCATCGGTGCGAAAATACCAATGTAAAAGCCACCGAGTAACATGAGCATTAATGGCGATTGGAACTGTTGATAATCTTCTTGAGTGACAGCCATGGATGCGAAAAGTGCTGCGATGACCAAGTAGAATAGGGTTCCGATGATGATAAAAAGTCCGGTCATTAAGAGTAACACTGGCCAATTAGGTAAAATCTCTGCGAGATAATCAAGCAGTGACGTTTGTCCAACTGGCAAATTGAGTTCGGGACTACTCGAGAAGAGTTTCGCGACTAACGTCGCAATAAAACTATAGAGCATAATCAAAACCCCTTGAATAGCAACAAACAGGATCGCTGAGACAATTTTCGAGAGGAAATGAGTATTTGCAGGAACACTCGCAATGATCGTTTCAATCGCTTTGGTCGATTTTTCTTCAATGATGTCCACGCCAACAAACTGGGTTGCCATCGTCACTAAAATGAAGAGCGGTAAAATTAACAAACTAGAGATCGATCCGATGATGGCTCCTTGTTCCGGATCTTCGTAATCGGGGGCTAAGATGGTGTCAAAAACGGGTCTTTGATACGTTCCACCTAACTGATAATTGATAATTAATAACTCAATTTGATTCATAAATCCCCCATTCCACTCGGGGTATTTACTATAGATATCAATATTGGGTCGATCAATATCGCCACTGAAGACAAAGACGATATCGACTTCTGGGTCTTGCCAGAAGGTTTCATCATCAAAACTTGCAGGATTAATTTCTGTGACGAAATAAAGCGTAGAGGGTAACCCTGCATTAAAGATAAGCTCCAAATCATCACTTAATTCAGCTTTGGTCGTTTCATTGACGAGCTGAATTTGAATATCAGTCATTTCTTCATCACTACCGAATAGCGCAATGATCGAAGGTAAGTTAATGATAGCTATCAATAAGATCGCAATGATAATATTGGCGATCATAAATGATTTTCGACCGACACGCTTTAGTAAGCCGTATTTAACAAGAAATTTAAACTTTTTCATGATTTTGACCTACCTTCGCGATAAATATCTCCGATAATGAAGCACGTTCAACATCATATTTCAAAATATTCTTACAGGTTTTGACATAATCAAAAACACGTGCAGATACCTCTTCATTCTCAATCTTGACAATCGTCTGATCAGCATTTTCAATAACTTGATAGACACCAGGTATCTTTCTAAGTACTTCTGAGTCAACATCACCAATAATCTTAACACTCATTTTTTTGAAGTCTTTTTTAACCTGATCGAGTCGACCTTCAATGATGACCTTCCCTTTTTCTAATACGATCAACTCTTCGCAGAAAGATTCGACATGGTCGAGTTGATGGGAAGAAAAGACGACCATCGCTCCTTGTCTTTGAAAGTCTCTGATCACATTGACAAAGAGTTCGGTGTTAATCGGATCGAGTCCACTAAAGGGTTCATCTAAAACCAATAACTTTGGATTATTGATGATTGCTGAAATAAACTGAATTTTCTGTTGATTCCCTTTAGAAAGCTCTTTGATCTTTTTATTTTTGTACTCGGGTATACCAAAGCGTTCCAACCAGTAATCTAAGCGTT
>JBBIMC010000065.1:6761-7773 GCA_037444605.1 Mycoplasmatota bacterium
CCAAAATAAAGCATCAATTCTCTCACTGTAATCTTCGTGAGAAGGGATCGCTCTTCAATCATATAACCAATCTCATTAACATTGTGATAACCGACATGTTCACCATGATAAAGAACTTCGCCTTCGGTTGGTTCCAATAATCCCATGATCATGCGAAATGTGGTTGTTTTCCCCGCACCATTGGTTCCAAGTAAACCGAAAATATCGCCCGGTTTAATCGTGAAACTCAGATGATCGACAGCCACTAAATCGCCATAAAGCATACGTGCGTTTTTGACTTCTAGCATAATGAATCCTTTCTAGAGAAATATTCTATATCTCTCTTAAAACATGATAAAAATAATGATGATGGTTCATCCATAGGTTAGGTGAAATCCTCCTGATGATGACGCCAACATCATTATTATACCATATTATTTTTAATTATTTTTTATTTTCTTGACGAATTTTTGCTAAAAACTCAGAAAATGGGATGGTAATCTGCTCTTGAGAGCCATAAGGACGATAGGTGACCTGTGATAATTCTTTTTCTTTATCACCGATGACCAGAGAATAAGGAATCTTCATCGTCTGTGTTTCTCTAATCTTGTAGCCTAATTTTTCTTCTCTAAGGTCACTTTCGACACGGAAACCTTCAGCTTTAAGTGTTTCATGAATCTTGATCACATAATCGCTATGATGCGCCACATTGACAGGTAATACTTTGACCTGAACCGGTGCAAGCCAGAACGGGAAAGCACCTTTATATTCTTCAATAAGATAAGCGACAAAGCGTTCCATCGTTGAGACAATTCCACGGTGGATAACCACAGGACGATAAATATTTCTACCATCTTCTCCTACATACGTTAAATCAAAGCGTTGAGGGAGCAAGAAATCGATTTGAATGGTCGAGAGTGTTTCTGCATTACCCAGTGCCGTTTTGACTTGGACATCGAGCTTTGGTCCATAAAATGCAGCTTCCCCAATGGCTTCATAGTAGCTGGCACCAATTTCATCCATCGCTTCTTTG
>JBBIMC010000066.1:0-7732 GCA_037444605.1 Mycoplasmatota bacterium
ATTAATTCTGTACTTTCTCCAGGTGTGCGTGTTGGCAAAGGTTCTGTCGTGATCAATTCTGTCGTATTGAATAACGTCATCATCAGTACCGATGTGAAAATTGACAAATGTATCATCGATAAGAAAGTGACCATTGGCAGAAATGCCTACATCGGGTACTCCGAAGACTATACACCTAATATTGAAAAACCTGATTTGCTAAAATCAGGTATCACAGTCATTGAAAAGAGTGCCATCATCCCTGGCTTTACCAAGATTGGCCGCAATTGTCGTATCTTTAGATCCGCCAAAATTACCGATCCAATCATCAAGAGTGGTTCAACCCTCGTTTAACCCTTCATTTAAAATAATAAGACGCAACGTGGAGTTGCGTCTTTTTTATTAAATCATTTCTCTTCGTCTAAAACGGTAAATCGAAAACCCAATCACCGCAAGTGTAAAGATGGAATAAATCAAGAAGTTGAGCCATTCAAAATCCGTATGATCTTTCAAGAAACCGACAGGTTCAGCAAAGGTAAAGGGAGAAATATATTTAAGTAACTTTAGCGTGGCATTATCGGTGGCATACGCGATGGTCGTGATGACATATAAAGGTATAGGAATCGCCATCGGGATAAAGGATGAAGATTGTGGCTTTAAAACAAGAGCAAGCCCCATGGATAAATAGCTGATCATAAGCATCATCAACATATCAAACAACCCAAACATAAAGAGTTCTGCGATGGCTTCATCAGGTGAAACAATCACAAATCCAAGGATGACAAAGAGGATTTGTGCGGCCATAAAAATGAAGATTTCAACGAAAACGACTAACATCTTTTGAAACAGATAACTGATGCGGTGGATCGGTAACGTGTAAAGCACTTCAACCGTCTTTTCTTTATCATCTTTATTAATGATTTGAAAACCAATCATCGCTGCATAGATTCCAGCTGCGAGTTGTAAGATCATCGCACCCTCGGTGGCGAAGTACTCCACACCATTTTGAGGAATGCCTCCAAAATCATTGATGAAATCCACAAAACTAGAGTTAATACTTTCGAGATAATCGATCATCTCGTTGAGTGCATCCATCATGTCCATCACCATCGGATAGATAATAATGATGGAAAACATCGTGATGCCTAAAGCAACGGACCAGATCAGATTGCTTTTAATACTTCGCTTTAATTCTAACCGGAATAGTCTCATTTCACATCACCCCTTTCATAAAAGACTTGAAAGAGTTCTTCTAAATCAATATTTCGGATGATGAGATCTTTGAAATGATAAGAGGATAGATACTGCATCAAATGATTAACGTCCCCTTGATAGGTATAGTGTGATGCGCCATTGTCATCACGTAAATAATGGAGTCCTTCGAGCATCAAGTTTTGATGATTAGGCCAAACGATAATGCGTTTACTTTCTTCTTTACGGATATCTTCCATACGACGGGTAAAAAGTAAAGCCCCTTCTTTGATTAAAGCGACGCGATCACACACTTTTTCAATCTCCTTCAGAACGTGCGAAGACAGTAATATGGCTGTCCCCTTGGCTTTCTGTTCGATTAATAGCTCTAAGAAACGCGCTTGAATCAAGGGGTCTAATCCCGCAGTGGGTTCGTCCAAAATCAAAACCTCAGGCTGATGCATCATCGCAACGACTATCCCAATTTTCTTTTTATTTCCAAAAGAAAGCGAGCCAAATTTTTTGTTTACATCGATATCAAGATGTTCAATCAAATGATCTAAATAAGGTTGATCAACCTCGCGTGTACTCTGAAAGAATTTAATGATGTCCTTGACTTTAAGTTCATTGAAGAAAAACGATTCAGATGGCATGTAGCCTACTTTAAAAAAGTGATTTTGTTGACCCACGACAACGTCTTGATCAAACAGCTGCATGGTGCCTGAATCCAAATTTAATAATCCTAAGAGACTGCGAATAAAGGTTGTTTTCCCAGAACCATTAGGACCTACAAAGCCAAAGATTTCCCCTGGCTTTACCTCGAGAGACACGTCTTCAATTCCACGAATTTTTCCATAATACTTTTTGGCATGGCTTGCTAAAATCATCTCATCACCTCTCATGTCATAAAATCATAAGGAGAAAGGTCCTCCAAAGGATCTATATCCTCAGTTTCGTGCGTTATAAGGCCATTTAAACGCATTTTAAGCGTGGTTTGTCGTTTATCCGAAAGATGATTCGCTGCATAGATCAAAAGGTTCATATCGCCTAAAATGATTAAGAATCTTTTGGCACGAGTCATCGCGGTATAAATCAATTCTTTTTTTAGCATATGCATGTGGCTACGAATCATCGGCAACATGACAATTTTGTACTCACTCCCTTGTGATTTATGAATACTAATCGCATAAGCTAAATTAATCTCATCAAGATCTCCTTTTTCATACATCACCTGATTATCATCGTAATCGACGATCATGTAGAGTTCATCTTGTGCATTGGTTTTTATCGCTTTGATCACCCCAATGTCTCCATTCATAATAAGCCGTTCGGGATCGTTGATGAGTTGGATGACTTTATCTCCCACATAATAGGTCTTATCGCCATAGGTCATCTTGACGTCTTTATTGGGGTTGAGTGCGAGTTGAAAAGCTTGGTTCAAAGCATCGATGCCAAGATCCCCTTTATACATAGGGGCGAGAATCTGAATATCTTCAATCAGATTGTACCCTTCATTGAGGGCTCCTTGAACCTGCTTAATCAAAATATCTTTTATTTTCTCTGGATGTGCGCGATATAGGTAAACATCCTGTTCCGAGACGAGATCATCGGCACTAAGATTTTGTTCATTGACCAATCGAGACAAACGGATAATTTTAGAGTCTTTGGCCTGCCGATGAATTTGATTGAGCCGAACGGTAGGGATGGTGTCGCTTTCAATGAGATCAGAAAGAATTTGACCTGGTCCTACGGAGGGTAACTGATCGACATCACCCACAATGACGACTTGGCACCCTATTTTTATCGCACCAAAAAGCTTTTTTGCTAGAAAAATATCGATCATCGAAGCTTCATCCACAATAATTAAATCATGGGGAAGAGGATGATACTCATCATAGAGAAATTCGCCATCATAGTTATAGCCTAATTGACGATGAATTGTCTTTGCGTCCATGTCCAGTAATTCTTTCATGCGTTTGGCTGCACGACCCGTAGGTGCCATTAAGGCGATCTTTTCCAGGGTGGATGGATGTTTTATATTGATTCGATGATAAAGTCGATAAACCTCTAACATGCCATCAATAATGGTTGTTTTCCCCGTACCGGGACCACCTGTAATAATGGAAAAAGAATGGGTGAGAGCGGTAATAATCGCTTCTTTTTGAATGTCAGTATATTGCATGTTTTTTTGAATTTCGACAGCATCAAGTAATGTCTTAATGTAGGAAAGATCAACATTAAGAACTTCACCATGGGTGAGTTTACTGATCTTATCTGCTAAATAAATCTCACTGACATAAGACATGGTCAAATAGTAACGATCCTCTTCAATGGTAATCCGTTTCTCATCGATAAGAGCAGAAATGGCATCACGTAAATCCACCGGTTCACCTAAGACTTGTTCAGTATAGGTTAAGAGTTGGGATTCAAGAAGATAAAGATCCCCATTTTGATAGGCGAGTGACTCTAGTGCATAGAGGATGGCAGCTTTAATACGTCTTGGATCATCATTGGCAACACCTAATTTATGTGCGATTTCATCCGCTTTAATAAATCCGATACCTTCGATATCATCCACGAGACGATAAGGATTTTCTTCCAATTTTTCGAGCGTCAGCATTTGATATTTGTTCATCAACTTCATTGCCATTTTACCGGACAAGTTGAATCCATAAAGTGAAATGAGAATGTGTTCGTTGGTTTGGTTTTCCAAAAGCTGTTGATAGAATTTTTCAATACGGACATTGGATAGACCAATACGTTTGAGAATGGCTTTATCTTCCATGATCAATTTGATCGCATCAACACCGAATTCAGCCACGATTTTCTCAGCTGTTTTAGGTCCTATACCGTGAAAAAAGGGTGAGGATAAATAACTGATTAGTCCAGAGACACTCTGCTCTTCACACTTCTTGAATGATTCAACTTTTAGCTGTTCTCCATAATTGGGATGTTTCACCCAAGTGCCACTGAATTCATAAAGGATATCTTCACTAACCACGGGAAAGTAACCCACTAAAGTGATCTGCTTCATCTCATCGGTGACTAAACGCGCGATAGAATAACTATTTTCATCATTATGAAAGACGTAATTTTTAATTCTACCTCGGACTGTTTCCATGAAAAACCTCACCTGTATTTTGTCAATATTATACCATGATTTTTATGTGATAAACTCATACTGATAAACTTTTCAAATGATATGATTATGCATGTGTAACGTGTAAAATATCTATTTTTTTCATGCATAACTTGAAAATGTGCCATAAAGTAGATAGAAATTCAATAAAATCATGTCAAAATCAACGAGAATTCTATATCTAAAGTCTTTGACCCCATTATTCCATTAATAAAAAAACACCTGAATCATCAGGTGTCTTAGTAATTAAGAATAAAGTCTTGGTTCATGATCCATAAAGACTTGATCGATAAACCCAGAACCCACACAACAATCCCCTTGATAAAAGGCACATACTTGACCTGGAGTCACTGCTCTCACTTTTTGTGGGTAGGTGACTCTCATTTTATCCTCGGTCAACCATTCGACATTCACGTCATGATCTTTTTGACGATAGCGGAATTTTGCGGTCATCGGGCCTTCCATTTTCGGTCCCCGCCAAATGACGTCAGTAATGATGGCTTCATCAGAGTATAGATAAGGATGATCAAAACCAGGTTCAACCAACAAGGTATTCGTCTGCAAATCTTTTCCTACCACATACCATGCATCGGTTCCTTCCTTGGTGCCACCAATTCCTAATCCTTTACGTTGACCGATGGTGTAGTTCATCAATCCAAAATGCTCTTTAATAACTGTCCCATCTAAGCGTTTCATCAATCCTTTTTGGGCAGGAAGATAATTACTCAAAAACTGTGCAAAATGACGTTCACCAATGAAACATATCCCCGTAGAATCTTTTTTATTTGCGGTGATAAGTCCTTGCTCAGTCGCAATCTTGCGTACCTCTGATTTATCGAGATGTCCGATAGGAAACATGACATTTTTGAGCTGTTCCGATTTGAGCTGTGATAAAAAATAGGTTTGATCTTTATTTTGGTCAAGAGCACGAAGTAGGCGAGGATATTCACCTGTTAAATCCACTTGGGCATAATGACCCATCGCGATATAATCGGGATTAAAACGTTTCGCATAGTCGATAAAAGCTTTAAATTTGATCTCATTATTACAAAGGACATCGGGGTTAGGCGTCCGGTTTTTTTTATACTCATCTAAGAAATACGAGAAAACACGATCCCAGTAATCCTCGATGAAATCGACTTTATGGAGGATGATCCCTAATTTATCGGCAACAGCTTTCGCATCTTGATAATCTTTTTCTTGTTCACATACTTCATCATATGCGGTGGGATTCCCTTTGATATCTGCGTTGGTTGCGCTATCCCAATTACGCATAAAAACGGCTTCAACATCGTAGCCGTCTTTAAGAAGGAGATAGGCAGCAACACTGCTATCCACACCTCCACTTAATCCTATAATGACTTTCTTTTTTGCCATAACATCACTTTCTTTTTACATCGCTTGGCATCCGGTATTGACCTCTAGGTGATAATGATATCCCTAGAATTTTCGGACCTTCAGGTAGCGTTGCACGCTTGAATTGTTGAGTGTAAAAACGTTTGAAAAAGCGGGATACATAGAGTGTTGCTTCTTCATTTGATAACTGGTAAGACACTTTAAGTAAATAAATCAGTTTATCTTCATCAGCCCCACGCTCGAGATGGTGAAATAAGATAAAATCGTTGATATCATAGCGTCCAATGGAACTTTCGGTTGTTTGATTTTCTAAAAGTTCGGGTGTTATCGGTGCTTCTAAAATGCCTTTTAACGTATCCTTGATGAAACCATAGTCGTGATTCATATGATATTCAATCAATGTCTGAACCCATGTCTTAGGTAGACCTGCGTTAACCGCATACATGCTCATCTGATCTCCATTATAAGTCATCCACCCTAAGGCGATTTCTGAAAGGTCTCCAGTTCCTAAAACGAACCCCCCATGCTTATTGGCTAAGTCCATCAGAATCATTGTACGCATCCGTGCTTGTGCGTTCTCGTAAGTAACATCTTTTTCTTCATGCTGAATGGATTTCAAATGGAGATTCACCGCATCTGCAATGGGAATTTCTAAGGATGTTACACCTAACGCTTCCATCATCGTGGTCGCAAACCCTTTGGATTTCTTAGAAGTCGCATGGGCAGGCATCGTGACAGCAATGATATCCTTAGGACTACGTCCTAGGTGCTTCATGGCTTGATGGGATACGAGTAATGCTAAAGCCGAGTCGAGACCACCTGAGATACCGATCACGACTTTACTTGAAGAGGGTGGAAGGCTTTCTATACGCTTGATTAAGCCGTAGGTTTGCAGGCGATTAGCCAACGCGATATCTTCTTCATCTTCAGGTAAAAAAGGCTTTTGAGAGGGAAGTTTTTCAAAGGTAAAAGACTCTGACTCACTAAATGTTACCGGAACAAACTGATATTGATTTTGGATGTGCATATGCATGTCACGATAGGTTGAATCCTGGCGTTTTTGGTAGTTAATCGCTGCTAAATCAATGTCCGCAACCAAGGTAGATGATTCTAAGTAGGGATTGGTATCTTCAGCAATCATTACACCTTGAGACGCGATGAGTTTATGACTTGAAAAGACCACTTCAGAAGACGATTCAAAGTGTCCTGTAGAGGCATACACATAAGCTGCCATTTGTTTTCTTGAATGATCAAGCACCAAATGACGTCTCACCTGAAGTTTACCCACTCGTTCGGGGGATGCAGAAAGATTAAACATGAGATTCGCGCCAGCTAGGCTCATGTCATCTGATGGACTATAGGCTGCCCAAAGGTCTTGACAGATCTCAACACCAAAGCGAATACCTTGATCTGCATCTTCAAAAATTAAATAACCAAAGGGAACGGTTTCTCCAAATAGTTTGATGGATTTCATCGTCGTTTTAAAACCGGTATGGAACCAGCGTTTTTCATAAAATTCGTGGTAATTCGGTAAATAATGCTTAGGAACGACACCAAGAACTTTGTTTTTTTGAATGATAATCGCACAATTATAGAGAATACCATAAAGATCCAGTGGAGCACCTAAAATATAGATTCCTTCATATGTGGTTTCTTTCATAATGGTTTTGATGGCATCTTTCGCTTCATCGATGAAGGCTTGTTGATAAAACAGATCACTCGATGTGTACCCTGTCACTGTCATTTCGGGAAAAACAACAATTCCAGCACGTGTATGATTAAGTACTTTTAGAATTTCCTGTTGATTAAATTTAATGTCGCCAACAACAATTTTTGGTGTGGCTGCTGCAACTTTTAAAATGCCATATTTATACATGGGTTGTCACCTCATACACATGATGATTTTTGATATATTGGTAGACATCTTCATCCAAATGCTTCTTATAAAGGTCAATATGATGTCTGATTTCAGATGATGATATCGGGTAATCAAAATCGAGAAAAATAAACTTGTGGGGAATTTCTTGAAACATGAGATCCGCCTCTTCTTTGGTCATGTAACCCGAT
>JBBIMC010000067.1:0-7648 GCA_037444605.1 Mycoplasmatota bacterium
TGATTGATACTTATCGACAACTAAGTACTTTCAGGAGTATAATAAGTATGTATTTAGTCTATGGGGTATAAATCAATAATAAAGGAGATTATTATGAGCTTTTTTGGATTGAGAGTTGCAAAAGAGTACGAACGTCATGTTATTTTTGTTCTAGGTAGATATCGCGGTTTAAGAGGACCAGGTCTTTATTGGTCATGGCCTTTGATCACAAGAATTCAAGTGGTCGATATTCGCGTGAATACAGTCGATGTTGCAGCACAAGATACCGTCACTAGAGATAGTGTCACCATTAAGGTCAATGCTGTGCTCTATTTTAAAGTCTTCGACCCTAAGAAGGCAGTTCTAGAAGTCGCCAATTATCATTCAGCCATTTATCAAATTGCTTTGACGACACTTCGTAATGTCATTGGTCAGAATAATCTTGATGAGGTATTGAACAATCGCGATCAAATTAATGGTCAAATTAAAGAAATTGTCGACAAGATCACCGATGCATGGGGTCTTGAAGTACAAATGGTTGAAATGAAGGACGTAGAAATCCCAACATCCATGCAACGTGCGATGGCTAAAGAAGCTGAAGCCATTCGTGAAAAGCGAGCAAGAATTATTAAAGCTGAAGGTGAATCTGAAGCGAGTAAAAAACTTTCAGAAGCTGCTGATGCGATTGCTGCAAGCCCTGCAGGATTAGAGTTAAGACGTATGCAAATGATCACTGAAGTAGGTGCAGAAAACAATACAACCACCATCTTATTAATGCCAAGTGATTTTGTCAATCTTGCTAATCGTTTAACAACCAAGATAACGAAAGAATTGGAAAACGATAAATAGAATCTAAAGATCTCCCGTCTCAATATCTATGATATTGGGACTTTTTTTTACTATCAAGCGAATTTTTTGATTTTATGAATAATTATTGATATACTTAAAATGTATTTAAGGTGTACCTTAATATATGGTTTGACTAGGTTTATTGACCGGGAGGACATCATGACCACATATTATATCCCATTTTTATTAACACTCTTTGCTGGTTTATCCACCAGTATTGGTGGTATCATCGCGATGAATAAGAAGGCTTCATCTAAGAAGTTCTTATCCTTCGCACTAGGCTTAAGTGCTGGTGTCATGATTTATGTTTCATTTATCGAAATTTTCCCCAAAGCTTTTTCATCACTTGAACAGGTTTATGGATCCACTCTTGGTTACCTATATACAACCATAGCCTTTTTTGTTGGTGTAGGCTTCATAGCGGTCATTGATCGCTTAGTTCCAAAAGCCGAAAATCCACATGAGCAAGATGAGATGAATATCTATGAAGAAAATCATGATCATACCCTTATGCGGATGGGCTTATTTTCAGCACTCGCCATCGCGATTCATAACTTTCCTGAAGGTTTGGCAACGTTCATCGCAGCACTTGAATCTCCTGGTTTAGGAATCTCTATCGCCATCGCGATTGCCATTCACAATATTCCAGAAGGTATCGCTGTTTCAGTCCCCATCTATCATGCCACAAAATCAAGAAAGAAAGCCTTCTTATACTCCTTCTTATCGGGTCTTTCTGAACCCATTGGTGCCATCATTGGTTTCTTTCTCCTCTATACATTTTTAAGTGAATCTTTGTTTGGTTTTGTCTTCGCCATGGTCGCAGGGATTATGGTCTATATTTCATTAGATGAACTTCTTCCTACTGCCGAAAAGCATGGTGAACATCATATCGCCATCTATGGATTGATGACAGGCATGATGATTATGGCTGCATCTTTAGTGCTGTTCATTCAATAATTTTCCCGATAATCTAGAATGATGATTTGATACCTTTATGTCGCTCAAGTCATTTTTTTATTGATATCCCGCTCTTTTCACGTTAAACTATACGTATAACAACGACGAAATAACAAAAACTATCTTAAGGAGAAACCAATGAAAAAAACGAGTTTACTTGCTTTTGTTTTATTGTTATTGCTCAGTTTCATGTTTGCAGGCTGCAGTTTCACTACAGCCAAGTTTGTTGATCTAGAGACTTCAAGTGCGATCGATGAAGATTACATGCCCATCTCACCAACATCTACTTTTACGACGACGACCCCAGTTATTTATCTCACCGGTAGTGTGGAAGGAGCCACCATCGATTCCATTATGCAAGTGGATTGGTATTATGTGGAAGGGGCTAGTGAGGAATATATCGCCGATAGCATACTTACCATTGATGAAATCAACATGTATTTCTATTTCAGTTTATCGAAACCCACCAATGATTGGCCTACAGGTGATTATGAAATTCGCATTTATTTAGATCTAGATTTGATGGAAACCGTCACATTTACCATCGAATAAAAAGACCACGATTTCCCGTGGTCATGAATTATTTTGTTTGATTCCAGCGTTTTCTCAAGGTATGTGCAACCCACTTGGGTTGTCTATTACGCGTGAAAACGCCTTTTTTATTGCCATTAATACGCGTCAGTCCTTGTTTGGTTTGAAAATCAGCAAAGTTCCATAAATGGGTACCGGCTAATCCTTTCAAGTTTTCAACAGCCTCCAAATAGGATTCGATAAATTCATTTTGGTACTCTTCACTGAAAGCTTGAGCGGGTAATGTATGGAGTCCCGCAAGAGTATCCGCACCAAATTCAGTTAGAACGACAGGTTTATGATATTTTTCAACATATGAATTTACAGAATGTTTTATTTGTGTAGGGATTACAGATAAGTCACCAAAATCTGTATACCAACCATGGTAACGGTTAATTCCAATCACATCCGCCAAATGGGCAACTTTGTTGACTTCTGCAGATACGTATTCAACAATCATTAACGGTAAATCTGTCAGACTTCTTGCATGTGCAAAAGCACCTTCAAAGAATTTTACCGCTCCTTCTTCATGCGTATTCGCTTCATTAGCAAGAGAGTACATGATGACTGAGGGATGATTTTTATCACGTTTGATGAGTTCACTCAATTGAGATTTATAGACCTGAAGACTCATTTCATTGACACGCTCTTTGACAAATACGGGTCTTGGATCCCAAAAATTGAGTCCTACGGCTGGCATTTCATCGATGATCAAGATGCCATAACGATCTGCTAAATCATAAATCTCTTCATCATAGGGGTAATGACTGGTCCGAAAGGAGTTCGCACCAATCCATTTTAAGAGTTCAAAATCGCGAAGATGAATGAGTGAGTTGCTTCCTTTGCCAAGGGTTTCATAATCTTCATGCATCCCAAAGCCTTTTAAGAATATGGGTCGATGATTGAGATAGATTTGCTCATTTTTGATCTCAATTTCACGTATTCCAAATGTTTGTTCATAATAATCATGTGACGTTGTTACATAAAGTTGATAAAGATTCCCTTGGTGGATATCCCACAACATGGGATTCTTCATCTGGATTTCTCCATGGGATTCATGCGTTGTAGTAACCACTTGGCCTTTAGGATCGATCACTTCAATCTTTTCTACTCTATCATTGGTTTTAATCTCATATGAAATGGTTGCTGTATTTATGTCATGTCTGGTTTTAATGAGAATATCTTCGATAAATTGGGTCGCTGTACGACATAAATATACATTTCTATGAAGGCCAATGTAATTGAAGAAATCAAAGTAAATGAGTTGTTTATCCCCATATTCCGTATGCTTTATCTCACCCATCGGAAAGGATTGAAAGCCTAGTCGTGTATCAAGAACAATGGATAGACGCATGACTTCTTTTGGATCAATAATCTCGACATCAAAAGGTAGGTAACCCCCTTCATGATCTCTGACAAAAACACCATCAAGATAGACATCAGCATGATGGGTGGCTGCCCCAATCCGAATGGACCAACGATCGGATGACTTAATCTCTTGAAGAGATATCATGCGTTCGTAACAAACTTTTCCGACATATTCTCTTTCTTTAATCTCAGTGACGATATCATTAAAACTTCCAGGTACACCCATAATCCTTGGATTTTTCAAAGGGTCGTTTGGAGAATAATCATCTGCGACAAATGAAAAATGCCAAAGACCATTGAGTGATTGAGTGAATCGCTTTTTATTATTGACAGGATATAACATCATATCACCTTCTTATAATAACGGTTTTGAAAAGACCAAAATGCGATCATCTGGCATATGTGGTGCGCGTTTATATCCCGCTTGTCTGATCAAAGTTAAGCCATTAAATTTATGAATCCATGCCTCTGTTGTGCGATTTACCGCACGGAGGACACCATTAATTTGATACATATCATGACCAATAGGTTCCATCTTCAGTTTATCAATCAGTGCTTGATCAAGATAAAAATTAATCTTTAGCAAGAAAAAGCCTCCTGGTTGTAATAGGCGATAGATTTCTTTGATGATATGATCAGAAATCTCTGTGGGAATGACATCCAGTGTATTGGATGAAATGATGCCATCGAAGGCATGATCAGGATACTTTGCAAGGGATTGGTGATCCCCTTTGGTAAATGATAAGCCATCAATCATCGAAAGCGATGTGGTTTCACTTGCAAAACGTATCGCATTTTCGGATGGATCGATGCCTATCCCATAGATCATCTTATCACCCAGAAGTTTCGCAGTCATAAGACACGTCCCCAGTCCACATCCTATATCGAGAACATGTGTCGAATGATCCCCGATAAACTTCAGCTCTTCATCCAACTTTGATTCAATTTTCACATCATCCTTATTAATTTTCATAGGTGCAACTTCTTTAAAGTATTGATCCCAAAATTCAATGAGTGTTTGAGAAATCTTTTGCATCATTATTCCCTTTGACCTTTCTCTTTCATTTGCTTTAATGCACCAAGGACTCGAATCGCTGTATCCTTATACCAAGGTGCATGATACTTGATGAGTGTTTCTTCAATTTCTTTTATATATTCTGTATTATTTTGCTTGAGCAAAAGCATAAGTGCATTGCGCATTAAAACAGTTTTTCCTTTCCAAAGATAAGACATGCCAGTATAGCGGTTTTTAAAATGATTTTCTGATAGGGTAAGTAGATCCATGATCGACACCATCTCTTTACCCGAAAGTTCAAATTCAGGATGAAGTATCGTCCCTTTTTTGACGTTTTTAGGACACACTCTTTGGCAAATATCACATCCAAAGAGTAAATAATTGCTTTTCATTTCTTCATCTGTAATCATCCGTTTCGCTTGATTATAATAACTCATGCAACGAACCATATCGTATCCGTGATCAAGGGCATGGGTAGGACAACTCTGGATACAGATTTGACAATCCCCACAATCATCATCCACCTCGAGCACCATTTCTTGATCAAGCTTAAGATCGATAAATACGATTCCTAAAAAGAAGTATGATCCGAGATCCTTATTGATGATAAGTTGATTTTTAGCAAAAAAACCAAGACCAGCGAGCGTTGCTGCTAATCGTTCGTTATGGGGGTGATTATCCACACCGAGCTCATAACGATAGTCCATTGTCTTCATCACCTGATGAATTCTATCTTTTAACACGGTATGATAATCATTGCCAAAGGTATAAAAAGATGATACAAGATGAGTCTTTGAATGTTTCAAGATCCGCATGGGATAAGCTAATCCTAAAACAACCATGGTTGGAAAATCTACATTCGGGACTTTTTTTCCCATCGTTTTGGCTTCTTCTAGATATCGTTTTGTTTCAATGATACCTACAAGATCAAAGGATGACTTGAAAGTATCATGAAGTTCTTTTGTATGCATGATAACTCCTAGGGTCGAAGATTGGTATAAAAGGGTCGTTCTTTGATGACTTTATCAATTAATTTTGGAGGATACAATCGTTCGAATCGAGAGAGATATTCTCTTAGTTCTTGGGTCAAATAGGTCTTTGCTTTATAGTGCATCCATTTAGGAACACCATAATACTCTGCGGCAATACTTCCTGTAATCGCAGCTAAGGTATCTGAATCGCCACCCAAAGAAACGGCAAGTCTAATCGCATCTTCAAAATCTGACGACTCAAAGAAACAAACCAGAGCTTGAGGAACCGTCTCATGATTTTTTTCAGTGAAACGATACATGGGTCGAATCTCATCGATGGAAAAACCTAAATCATAGAAATCCTTGATGTCATTATAAATTTCCTGTTTTGATTTTCCAGCTCGTGCAAGGTATACCGCTATTGCGATCGCTTCAGCGCCCTTAAGCCCCTCTGGATGATTATGCGATACCTCTGTCACACATTGGCTTAATCGCTTGACTTCTTCCAAACTTTTCGCCACAATTCCACAAGAAGATACCCGCATTGCTGCTCCGTTGCCATAGCTTTCATATGGCTTAGGATCATCTGAAAAGACCCAATCCAAAAACATCGCACCATAACCTGCATGAGGATAGGCTTGTCCTAATTGTTGCATTCGATGAATGGCATATTTTCTAATGTCTTCATCGGATTGACCTTTATCTAGTAGCGATAATCCTACAGCAAGCGTCATCACCGAGTCATCGGTGAAGCGGCAAGTTTCATAAAGAAAATTAAATGCTTTTCTTTTTATGGGTTTAAATTCAAAACGAGAACCGACAATATCACCAATAATCGCACCGATCATACGCATCACCTTCTATTACTATTATAAAAGGTGTGCATTCATTTAACAAGAAAACAAAAGAAAAAGGGATTCAACTGAATCCCTAATCATTCTTATGCTTCTCCACTTATTACAAGCGGTCCCACATAAACACTTGGGCTGGCTACACCAGAGAGATCATATTTTAAATCACTGGCGAGATCAACGACTTGATTCATCATGGTAAAGAAGTTTCCAGATACCACGATCATCTTGACCGCGTGATCAAGTTTACCATTGGTAATCTTAATCCCACTTGCCTGTAAACTAAAGTCGCCTGAAACTGCCTTGACACCGGCATGTATACCCACTAAATCGGTGATATATACACCATCTTCAATGCCTGAAATCATTTCATTAAATGAATGAGTTCCTGGTTCTAAATAGAAATTTGTGGGGGCGATTCCACCATTGAATCCATTACCGGTAGGTTCTGTTTTAAAGAGTGACGCGGTTTTAAGATTATGATTAAATCCTTTAAAGACGCCCTTTTCAACCACATAACGCTTTTGACATGCAACCCCTTCATCATCAAAAGGAATTTTGAAATGTGAGGGTTGATGGAGTGGATCATTAATGAGATTAATGTTTTCACCAAAGACCTTTTCTCCAAGTTTATTCTTGAGTGCTGACATATTACGATAAGCCGCTTCACCAGAGAAAATGGTGGTAAATGCACCTAATATTTCGGAGAACATCTCATTAGAGAAGACCACTGGATAGCTCTTAGTTGGAATGGATTTTCCGCCTAACTTCGACAATCCTTGATCAATGGTTGTCTTAATCATCTCAGCCACATTAAACTGATGGAAGTCCTTCACGAGCTTAACATCATAAGCTGTTTTGATGTCTTCATCTTGTTGAAAAACACCGATAGCATATGCATAGGCATAGGTATTTCGTTTTGATAGATGAAGACCCTTGGAATTCACTAGTGTCGTTTCCACATCCAACTCTTGGTACTGCGTGGTCTGGACTTGAGTCACTTTAGGATTGGCTAAGATGCCTTCTTCAAGTTTTTTGAGTAGATCAATCTTTTCTATAACAGGGACTTGATTAAAATCAAAGAGTTC
>JBBIMC010000068.1:0-7637 GCA_037444605.1 Mycoplasmatota bacterium
AACAGATCAAAAACAAGACCGCGAATGGTTGGAAGCGTTATAAGGATAACTTTGAATGGTATAAACAAAATCAAGTCACTGCACTTGGGGAGGTCATTATCGATGATGAATTCCATGAGTAGAACAGAGATTGCTAAAGGGATTGTGCTTCGTTATTTAGAACCCATCAGCTTTGATGAAATTAGTGAGTACCAAGCAGCAATCGTCGTTCCTAAAGACCAGGTCATCATGCTTTTGTCCGTATTAAAAAATGAAGGTTGGCGACAACTCTCTTACCTAAGTGCGGTTGACTGGTTAGAAGAAAACCAATTTGAAATGGTATATGTCCTCATGAATTGGGATTTAGGCTATCATTTACAAATCCGTGCGAAGATCGACCGTGAATTTCCTGAAATGCCAACGGCAATCTCGATTTTTCCAGGCGCGATCTATTACGAAAGAGAATGTCATGAATTCTTCGGTGTTGCGTTCCCAGGGAATCCGACCTATGAGAAACAACTCATCTTGGAAAACTGGGATGATATGCCACCGTTAAGAAAAGATTTTGATCCTAAAGCCTACAGTGATCGCAAGTTTGCTGCAAGAGAATACACAGAAACGTATATCGTTAGTGATCCCAACAATCACCAAAAGATGAAACGTGAAAAACGTAAAGTAAGAGCAGCATCCTTAAGAGGTGAGAAGAAATGAAACAGATGAAATTATTCTTAGGCCCTCAACATCCAGGGATGCATGGGAATGCATCAATTCACCTTTTTGTCGATGGCGATTTGATTAAAAAATCATTTTTACTTCCTGGGATGCTTCATCGTGGCTTTGAAAAAGGAATGGAAAGACATTCATGGGTCAATAACATCAGTTTAATTCCCCGTGTTTGCGTTCCTGAACCTGACATTAATGAAATGGCATTTGCCATGGGTACAGAAAGACTCCTTAATTTAGAAATACCAGAACGTGCCCATTGGATCCGGATGATTATGTTAGAACTTGCAAGAATCAGTGCACACTTGATGAGTTATGGTGGCTTAGGCGGTCCTACGGGAAACTACACCCTAATGTATCATGCCCATGCCGACCGAAACTCGATTCTTGACATTTTTGAACAGATTTCAGGCCATCGTGTCTATCATCAATATATTGTCCCCGGGGGCGTGAGAAAAGACTTACCCCAAGGGATTGAAAAAGACATTCATGCTTTTTTAGATGATCTTGAGTCAAGATATGAAGAATATCGTGATTTAGGGATTGAAAACCCCTCAGTGGTTATGCGTATCAAAGACAATATCATGCTACCCGAATCTGTCGTTTGGGAACTTGGGGTCACGGGTATTGGGATGCGTAGTGCAACCAATAAACAAAATGACATTCGTAAAGTCATGCCCTATGCACGTTATGATCAAGTAGAATTCGAAGTGCCTACTTCCAATTATAGTGATGCAAGAGCGAGAGTTGACATCAAGCTCAAAGAAGTCGTTCAATCGATTAAGATCATTCGTCAATGTTTAGCGAAGATGCCTGAAGGAGATGTCAGAGTTCCCTTAATGCGTGGACAATCCATGCGTTGGACAGTACCTAAAGGTTACGTCTACAGTGCACTCGAATGTTCACGTGGTGAATTTGCTTACTTCATGGTCTCCAACGGTGGAACCAATCCTTACCGTGTCGGTGTTAGAGGAGCAAGTTATCCTCAAGGCCTATTAGGCATTGAAAAGTACTTACCAGGTACACGCATCGATGATGCGTCATTATGGGTCGACACCATGGGTGTTTGTTCACCCGAAATCGACCGTTAGGAGGCATATGATGGATAAAAAATATCGTCCACTTAGTATTTTCAACCCACTCCGTCATTTGAAGCATTTATTAAGAAAACCTGTATCGCATCCCATGGATATCATCATGACAAAGAAGAATGCAGGTTACTTAAATGATAATGCCATTTTAAAATCAAATAAATATCTTGATTCAGCACCTCGTACGGGTCCCAGTAATATTCGTGGGTTCCATACCAATGATTGGGAAAAATGCATTGGCTGTGGCACGTGTGAAGACATATGTCCAACCAAAGCGATCACCATGGTGGAACGCACGGATGTTGCTGATGGTCCAGGAAAACTTCAAGTAAGACCTGTGATTGACTATGGTCGCTGCTGTTTTTGTGCACTCTGTGTCGACACCTGTACCACGGGATCTTTAGAGATGAGCAAAGAGTATATCTATTCCTCGACTGATCCTGATGACTTCATCTTAATGCCTGAAAAATTATGGCAGGGTCAAGAAGTCGAAAAAGGTTGGGTCAAAGATTCCGTGAGTGATCTCCTTGATTTAAACCGTATCGCGATGGATCATGTAGAACCCGAAGTGAGAAAAGAAAGCTTTATCGAAGTCGTTCGCGGATATTCTAAAGAAACCGCGAAACAAGAAGCCGCACGGTGCGTCGAATGTGGTGTTTGTACCTCTTCATGCCCTGTTCAAATGCATATCCCTGATTATATTAAAGCAATTTGGGAAGATGATATTGAAGGTGGTCTAAAGATCATTTATGAAACCAATCCACTTCCTGGGGTTTGTGGTCGTGTGTGCACACACAATTGTGAAACCTCATGTGCGATTGCGGTTCGTGGTGAAGCGATTGCCATTCGTTGGTTAAAGCGTTATATCATTGATACAGCACCTGATCATCTTTATGAACAAGTGATTAAAGAACCTGTAAGTGAAGTGATTGATGCGAAGATTGCTGTTGTTGGTGCGGGTCCTTCGGGATTATCAGCAGCTTATTATCTCAAAGCGATGGGGTATGAAGTCGATGTTTACGAAGAAAAACCTCTTCCTGGTGGTGTGATGCGTTATGGTATCCCAGCCTATCGTTTACCGGATAGTGCGATCGATAAAGACATCAATTTCTTAAAAAAGATGGGTGTGAAATTCCATACAAATACCCGTGTTGGGAAAGATGTTACGCTTGAACAACTTGAAAAGAATTATGATGCTGTCTATTTAGGAACAGGCTTCTTTAAAGCACGCTACTTAACGATTCCGGGCGCTGATCATAAAGATGTGGTCAGTGCGATGGATATCCTCCCTAAATTCAGAGATTTTGATCGCGGTGTCCTCACGTTAGATGACATGGATATTAAACCATCCATCCTAGTCATCGGTGGTGGTGATGTGGCTTTTGACGTGGCGAGAAATGCGACCCGTATTCAAATGCTAAAATATGGCAAGAGTAATGTGAAACTCACCTCTCTTGAAAACATGGATGAACTCCCTGCAAACGATGATGAAGTCTTTGAAGGCACCGATGAAGGCATTCAATTCTTCTGTGGTAATGGTCCACAAGAAGTGATTACTGTCGATGGTAAAGTCAAGGGCGTTCGTATGTGGAAGTGCCTTTGTGTCTTTGATGCTGATGGTAAATTCAATCCACAATTTGATCAAAAGTGTGAAATCAATATCCCCGCTGATCAAGTGTTCCTTTCGATTGGACAACAACCTGATTACACCTATATCCCTGAATCATTAAAGGATAAAGTGACGTATGTCAGAGGAAAGATTAAAGCCGATGCATTAGGTCAAGTTGAAGGCGCACCATGGCTCTTTGTCGGTGGTGATATCATGCGTGGACCCGATTTAATCAGTGGTGTTGCGGATGGCCATCGAGCAGCTCAAGGCATTGATGATTATTTATACAAAAAAGATCGCGTCAAAAAACAAAGCGATTATTTAAATGAACTACGTTTAGCGATCAAAGAAAATACCCCAGCCTTGACGCACAAACAACGAGGAAGATAAACGATAAAGCGCACAATTTTGTGCGCTTTACATTACACCTTTATGAATAAAAATGTTAGAGAATATCTCGCTAAAGTCAATCAAAGAGAAGAAGACCGTTGGGAACGATGGTCTACCTACCGACAAACGCTAACCGATCTTTCGATTAAGGTTCTTTTAGAATACCCTAAAAGAGAGGTATTGATGATTGGTTCTGGAGCAGTCGATGATTTTGATCTGCATCGCTTGATTGCCCATGCAAGTAGTTTGAGTTTTCTTGATCTCGACATTGAAGCGACAAAAGATGGCATCAAGCGTCAAGGATTAAACACGAATGATTTTATGATGATTCAACAAGACCTTACGGGATTTGATGATATTGATTTCTTTGATTCATGGCATCAGTTCATGTTAGGAGAACCAAGTTTTGTAGAAACTATTCTCTTTATTGATCAGAAGATGAAGCAAATTCAAGATAAAGATTCCTCTCTTTCGATGAAAAAAACATTCGATGTAGTCATTGTATGTCCCATCTATACCCAACTTATCTATCATGAATGGGTTGAAATGGTGAATCAACAGCACCCCAAATCCTGGTCATTAGATGAGATATCAAAACTCAAAGCATATGTATTGGATCTCATGGTTCCAATCATTGATCACGTGAATAAAACCATCAAAGCGTTGGTGAAACAAGGTGGGAAAGTTATTGCTATTTCAGATATCATCGAGTGGAATCGTGTTGATTTTCAGACCTTTGAAAAAGCCCATCCCAGTTTAAGTGAATATGAGCTCATGGAGTATTATCTATCCTATGTGAATCAATACGGTATGGGTTTAGGGGACTATGGATTATGGTCCCTAAGGGAAGGATCTATCGAACAGACATCACGTTTTCTTTTATGGCCGTTTTCACATGAGCGAGTCATGCTTGTTCAAATGATGATGATCAATCAGTAAAAAAACGGGAAAAAATGAAAAAAATGGGTAAATCTCAAGGTTTACCTATTTTTTTATGTTATGTTAGAGGTGGTTATTAAAGGAGCATTTCATGGCTGATTTCTTTTTACATACCCAACTTATCGAAGACATTTATCAAATGAATCCTCAATGGAATCATCTTGACTGGGCAAAACTTGGTGCACAGGGACCTGACCCCATCTATTTTTGTCTACGCTATCAAAAAGATGCAATGAACTTAGCTAACGAGCTCCATCATGAAAAGATCAATGAATTTTTGATTTCACTTACCCATGATGTAAAAGACAAAAAATCTCCAGAGTTAACCGCATTCTATTTGGGGTATATCTCACATTATGTGTTGGATGTGACTATCCATCCCTATATCTATCACTTCACAGGCGAATATGATCCTAATCGAAAAGAAACGCATATATATCGTGGCCTTCATCTCTCATTTGAACGTGGTGTTGATATGGATTACATTCACCATCGCTACCATATGGAACCCGAAAAATTCCATCGGAAACATCGGATCTTAAAACTTAAACGAACCCCTAAAGAGATCGAACACATGATGCAAGAATTAATTAAAGACATCTACGGACATGAAAAAGGTGGGCGATATTACCAAATTGGTCATCATACAATGCATCTTATCTTAAGCCATGGTATTGTCGATAAAACAGGGATCAAGCGTTGGATACTAAAAGGTATTGATCAGATGCATCCTAAATCCCCTTTAATCTTATCAAGTTATCCTTACCGAAGAAGACCCTATCTTTATGATTATCTAAACTTGAACCATCATACATGGAAACATCCTGTCACAGGGGAATCATCAAATCAAAGTGTTTTAGACCTATATGAAATAGCATTGAGTAAGACACAAAAGATATTTGATCAACTTCTTTTATATCTTGATGA
Organism: Mycoplasmatota bacterium; assembly: GCA_037444605.1. Classification (GTDB taxonomy): domain Bacteria; phylum Bacillota_I; class Bacilli_A; order Acholeplasmatales; family Acholeplasmataceae; genus Peloplasma. The sequence goes on from JBBIMC010000068.1 coordinate 5,659, forward strand.
TCAAGTCGATCTAGACTTAGCTGCTCTCTTTGAAAACAGGTCATTTAATACGGGAATGGACGTATCAATTCCCCATGAAATGATTCACTTTAATCCTTATAAACAAAGTAAACTCAAAAAATAAAACAAGCGAGAGGAGCATTCTCGCTTGTTGTTTTAAGATTGAACGTCAGGTTTTCCACCTTTAACAAAGGACAGAAGGAAGGCACTTAATCCAAGAGGAAGAAGTAAGATCAGAACGGCTTGATTAGTTCCCCATGAACCAATCGCTATCGCGAGAAGGAATGGGCTCACAATGCCACTAAATTTACCGAACACTGAGAAAAAGCCAAAGAACTCATTCGCTTTTTCCATCGGAAGCATTTTCGCAAAATAGCTTCTCGAGATCGACTGAATACCTCCTTGGGCACTTCCCACGAGAACACCGACAACCCACATGAGCCATGCTGTATTTTCATTGATAAAGTAAGTGACAACGACGGTAATGGCATAAATGAGAATGCCATAGAAAATCATAAACTTACCACCGAGTTTCTCCGCCATCTTCCCATAGAGAATCGCACTTGGGAAAGCGATCAATTGGACTAAGACGACCACACCCAATAAAACTGATACACCAACACCGAGTTCAGTACCGATTGTTGTTGCTAAACGGATGACGGTATTGACCACATCAATATAGAAGAGATAAGATAACATAAAGATAAAGATGAAACGATAGGACTTGATATCGGTAAATGTTTTTTTCAAACTGTTTAAACCATCCAGTAAAGGTCTCTTGGGACGTTCTACGATATAGGTTTGTTCGACATCTTTAAGCATAGGAATGGAGTAAACTGCCCACCAGAGTAATGCAACTAAGAATGCAAAGGCAACGGTGATAAATTCGTAAGAAGCAGGTAGAACTTCAAATACGACTAATGCATAAGGAATAATCGCTATCGCGAAGGGAATCATCGATCCGATATAACCCCACGCATAACCATAAGAACTCACCTTATCCATCCGTGATTCATCGGTGACATCCATTAAGAAGGCATCATAAACAACAATGGAAATGTTATAACCTATACTTGAGATGACGAAGAAGACAAGAAGAGACACAATCTTTAAGCCGGGAATGATGAGCGCTAATCCGCCGACAAGACCTAAGGTTAAAAAGATTTTAAAGAACTTTTTCTTGTTTCCTCGATAATTGGATAGTGCACCAATGATCGGGGACATTAACGCATCGGTTAATGCTATCCCTGCAGTAACAAACGCGAAGATTTGTGTTCTGTTCGCGACACTTGCAGTCACACTTTGATAATAAATCGGAAATAGTACGGTAACAATCGTGAGAATATATGCGGAATTGGCGATGTCATATAAGACCCAACTACGCTCTTTTTTAGTTAATCCTTTGAGTTTAAACATAGGCACCTCGATATCATTGTATGATATCATTGTAGCCTATTTACTTTGAAATTAAAACAAATTTGATGAAATCTTAACAAATATTTATCAATTCGCTGTAAAGTTCATATGATATAATAGGGTCACAACAAATAAGTGGGGGACTATTATGAAACTGTATCATCGAATATTATTGTTTTTCGCGATTATATTTTTCATTTTTTGGGTCGTTCAAGTCATTCTTATACGCATGGACTATATGTTGAATATCCAGATTTATATTCCTATTTCTTTAAGTTTACTCCTGTTTGGTTTAATGGGACTTTTTAGTTTTCTCTTTCTTTTCTTTTTCTCGATGGGTGGTATTTATAAAGTACTTTTATCATTGATGGCACTGATGGGGATTTTCATACTAGGTTTAGCTGGTGTATTTAGTGATGAATATCGTTATACTGTCGATGAAATCGATGATTATACGTTGATGATTGTGGATCGCAGTTTTCTTTTCTCAGGGAATCGTGAAATCTACCAACAAATCAATGAGCTTGTTGCTAGAAAAGTCATCTCCTGTGAAGGTGGTGATG
>JBBIMC010000069.1:0-273 GCA_037444605.1 Mycoplasmatota bacterium
AGGTCGATCGAGACATCCGCTAAGACATTGCGAATCGTTCCATCAATCATTTGACCTGCTATGAGTCCCACATACGTGGTAACCCCTGCAAAACTATCTGTTTCGTTTAACTCTAAGGTAGCTTCATAGAAGATCAAGTTATACACTTGACCACGTAAAATGCCAAAGAGACCCGCATAATACGATTCTTGGGTCATCCCATTAACAAGTTCTAAACCATAAATATAGGTTTCTTGATCGATTCCAGCAAAGACACCAGTAAATTCAACGGTG
>JBBIMC010000069.1:289-7624 GCA_037444605.1 Mycoplasmatota bacterium
TCAAGTAGGAACTTTTCGCAACCTGTTGCATATCAATATCACCGGTCACCACATAATTCATGTCTCTAAAAGGTGTGAGACTTGATTCGCGGTTGTAGTTAAGCATCTTTGAGAACGCGATGAGATCAAGTGTATTTTCAATGGCATAATAGCTGCTTAACGTGATTGAATCTAATGGGGTATCCGAAAGATCGATCGTGAGTGGTGTTGTCACTAAATCCAAGCCCAATTTGGTTGGATACTTAGGATGAGGTGAGCTTGCTGAGGGGAAATAATACCAATCTGTCCCTAAAGTAGCATTTGATGAACGAATTTGTGAAGTGGTTAAGGATGTTGCATACCCATTTGGGGTGGTAATGCTATAAGATGATCCCGATACAGTGACGATCTCTTGATAAAGGGTATCATCAAATGCAAGATCACTATAAGTCCCTGTTGCATGATTTTCATAAAGAACGGGTTGTACAGTAAAACGTGAACCATAGGAAGCATTAACGACGACGAGACCTGCGAAATATGCATCATAAAATGATCCATAATTATCGAAGAGAACCCCAGATGCTTGTCCAGAGGTCGCAACCATACGGATCCCTGCAACGAGAGCAGTTGAGCGGTAATCGATCGCGTAAACGTGGTGAACTTCACCACCTTCTAAATTCATACCGACAATATTCGCGGCTTTATATAAATTTGAGCTTTCAAAGGTAAATTCATACGTTGGATTAATCAAACCAAAGTTTCTAACGATCCCTTCGTTATACGCAAACATCGCATAATACTCAGTATACGCCACTTCTGTTTCAAGAGGGGTTCCTTCATTAAGGATCTCAGTCAACAAATCATAGTTTGAAAAATACAGGTTCGTGATTTCGAAACCATTTCCATCAAAAATGCCTTTGAATGTTTGACTATAGTAATCATTATCTATGTTAAAGTCATATCCAATAGGATTAAATTGCTTCGATTTCATGACAGAGTAATCAATGTCACGTCCTAATACATAATGTAAGCTTAAAAGACGCTCAATTGCATCTTGCGTAAGCTTCGTTTCAAAGGTTGTATATTTCAAGTTATAACTGACATCAACAGAAAAACGATATAATTCTTCAGCTTCATCAAAGCGGATAATCTTATCCCATGTTCCTAAATTGATAGCAAGTATTTCTGATGAGGTACTTGCGATATCGTTTCTAAAGGTCGTATAGCTAATATAAGTTTCATCTGGTAATGTCAAATTGGGAAGTTGATCAAAGGTGTTTTCACTGAATGTTCCATAATCGATATTGCCTTTGGCTTTGAAGTCAAAGGATAACATGTTGATTAAAAATGCTAACCCAGCAACAATGAAAAGACTTAAAACTATCTTCTTCGCATAGATTCTCATGACCAAGTACCTCCCCATGGAGGTGTTGATAGACCCCAGTTATAGACGGGTGCATCATTGGCTGCTTGAATCGCTTCAACGATAATCGCAAACTGTAAAGTATATCCAAACGACTTGGTTTCAAATTCAAGTCCATCATATTCTTCTATAAAAGGAAGGGTAAGTTGTGGTGTCGTTGTTGTGCGGACGATACGTTCAGGAAAATAATAATAACCATCCTGAATGCTATGATCATACCAGTGATCGATTTGCTCAACCACGTCACCTGCAGTGATCCCACCCAACGCGACTTCTGCATCATAAAGATCTTCATAAGCAACACTATTAAAAAGCCATGAGCGATCAAAAGCATAAGGAATAGGTTGGTCAACAATGGCGACTTCCCCACGATTGCCTTCAAAGTCAATAGTAGCTAATGTGAGTGAATCAATAATAGAAACGCGCACGTACGTGTCTACTGTACTATTTACCAATATATTTATTCGCAAATTGGTTAAGTAATTGTCCGCTAATTGATCCGTGACATTGATTTCATAAACTCCAGTCTTGGTCATGGTGTACCAATCAGAGATTTCGAAGAACTCAAGTTCTGTCACAGTTCCATCCAAATCAATTTGAATATCGACATCCACTTTCGCTGCAGTTGCAACAAAAGAATCGGTACGGTTAATCATGACAAACCAGCCATAGCTGACAGAACTGATCATCATCAACAACAAAATCGTGATACTAATCACGAAGAGGTGGTGACGGTTGACCAATTTTTTCATCATGACATCATTCTCCTTTATTCATCGCCTAAAACTGTGTAAAGACCATCGATTAAGAGTTCTCCATCTTGGAAGCCAAGTCCCTGATCAGGAGTGTAAGGATCGAAACTGATAGAGAATTCAATGACTACGATATGTTGTGAAATCATTGAAGTATCAAGAATATCAATATTGTTCTCAGTGACAAGCGTTTCACCATCCATATAGTGATTAAATAGATTGGATAAACGGTTATTGTCAAGAGGAACTCCAATATAATCAATGGTATTTGTATCGATTTGTGAAATCACAACATCCTGTACCAAGTACGGGTTATCGATGTTATACTCATCAATATTTGCATACCATGTTAAGGTTATTGTACCATTTTCAAGGGCGAAGAAGTCGGTTAAATCGTAGATTTCTTCCGTTTCACTTGCACGAATATTGTAAAGCATAATATCTAGTGCAACATCTGGTGTACCAACCATATTATCATTGGCGATTGTAACACGAATGTCAATCGCATCTCCAGGATTCAAAGCCGAAAGATAAGCATTGAGATCTGCGGGATTTTCAAATGACTCATAACCGCCACCATTGATGCCATATTCAACTTCGGTGTTGATATTTCTTTCAATGATATTTTGACTAACTGGTTGAACCTTATTATCATTCGAAATGGTGAACCAAGCATAAACAACTGCAGTAAACAGCATGATTGATGTGATTAACATGACGCTTGATTTGAGCAGTTGTCTCATGGGTGTTTCCCCTTTCTTAAAGATAAAAGCCAATTGAACCTTAAATCATAAGGTGCAACTGGCTACCCCGTAGGGCCCTATAGCTTTGCGTCACTAGGTTACCCTAGTTTTGCCAAGAGTCGATCATGATCATAAAACATAAAAGCCAATCGAACCTAAAATTTTTAGGTGCAACTGGCTACCCCGTAGGGCCCTATAGCTTTGCGTCGCCAGGTTACCCTGGTTTTGCCAAGTGTTTGATCATTGATCAGATTTATTTGTGTGATGCTAACTTCTTTTTTTCTTCTTCAAGAACTTCTTGATAGAGCTTTTCTTTGATGTCCTCTTTCATTTGTTCTCTAAGTTTGTTTTCTTGTTCTTTCTTAATTGTTTTGATAAGACTCATCACTTCTAAGATAACCATGACAAGTAACACGATGATCAGTGATCCGAAGATGATGCTTCTTGATCCTGTGGCAAGTTCTGCAATCGGTTTTAAGAAGGTAATCTTCGATTGATAAATCGCCTTGAAATTGTCTTCTGTCACTGGATCGGGATCCACACTGTTTTGTGGATTATCCCCTTTTGTCTCATAACCACCTTCAGGGTGAATACCGATGACACGGTGAATAATCAGTGCGGGAGTTCCATTGATTTCACCTTGGAACACGATAACATCACCAATTTCGATATCTTCAAATGAGGCTTTTTTGATGATTGCGATATCGTAAGGATTAATCGAATCCTCTTGATCACCAATCATTGAATCGGTAGGGACAATTGAGAATGAGTATCCAAAGATGAAGAGTGGTTCATTGCGCTGGATTGCACGAGTCCCAATGAACATGATGCCAATGGATAAGATGAAGATGAGTGTTGCGATACCGGTTAATATCCCCGTGACAATCTTTTTCACATGGTCTCCTTCAATTAAGACGTTTGTTCAACTTGATAGCGACTCTTAATCTTATCTTTCGCCTTTTTAATGCGTTCATCGGATTTCGCTTTAAGTCGTTTTTCTGCTTCTTTATACTTCTTTTGTTCAGCGATACGATCTTTTTTCGCTTTTATGATCGCCTGATCTTTTTCTTTCTTTTGACGATCTCTAATCTTTTTCATTTCTGATTGATACTTGAGCATCGCTTTCTTCTTTTCAAGTTCAATCAGTTTCTTTTCTTCTTCACGAATTCGCTTTTCTTCAAGCTTAATCTTTTCTTGAATATCTCTTGACTCTTCCACGAGGAGTCGTTTTTGTTCTGCAACAAATTCGAGATATTCAGATAACATGGCTTGATTCTTTTCTAAATTTTGACGCTCAATCTTGATGCGTTCTTCAATGGCTTGCTTCTTGGCTTCTTCAATTGCACGTTTCTTCAAACCCTTTTGAATTTCTTTATCAATTTCAACAATCTGTTTCAGCATGCGCTTTTCTAATCGAATCGCATTGTTGTAATCGACTTCTTTGGTTTCTCTGATCACACGTGCGACGCGTGCGCGATCTTTTGCCTTCAAAAGTTCTTGATCTAGGTCTGACTTCACCATTCTAGTAAAGATCAGATCCTCTTTGTTTTGATCATCATCGAGTTCAAAGAAATCTTTGAATAAGGCGTTTGAGATGGCAATGGTTTCTCTTAGTGCTCGTCTTAGTGCCACTTCATATGAAGAGGATTCTTCGATGGCTTTGTCAAGACGTTCTTGGAGGATTTGCTTGTTTTGTTCGAGGAAGAACTGATTGATTTGGTTGTCTTCCATGACATAAGGATCAGGTTGTGTCATGAGTTCCGCTAAACTCTTTTTAACGATTTTTGGACTTCGTCTTGTGTATTCTCTAACATCTAAGTATTGATAATGCTCTTCTAGAGCTTTTTGGTTACCATAAACGTTCGTGAATGCGGTTAATGCGGTTTGATAGACGTTTCTTAAATAGTAGCGGTCTAAAGTAAGATTTTGCTCTTTGGTGTCAACATCGAAGTTTAAGGTATTGTACTTGTCTAGGTATAACCAAAGGTTAAAGCAGTTATTATAATCGATATTCTTGAGAATAATCGATGTTTTCATAATGGGAGGTTGAATGGGTTTTGCGTTTTTGAGTTCTTCCATGAAGGGAGAAATCCGAATGCCATTGACTTTCTTGAGTAATGTTTGGATACGTGATAGAAGTTGATGGTTCTTCTTTGCCACTTCATCATCTTTCAAGGTATCTTGGATTTTTAAGTCAATTTTCAAACTGATGTTGGAATCCTGCAAATCGAAATTTGAATCCATATTGAAGTATTTTCGATTGTAGGTTTCAACATTCGTCTTTACCAGTTCATAACGGCGATTGACGAAATCAAAGAGTCGATCCACAAGTGTTTTGATAAAGCGATTTTCATAGATGGCATAATTAATTTCCGCTTGTGTGTTTAAGATCTTCTTAGGAATCACATCACCATTTTTAATCTCTTTAATCAGATGCGTATTTTGTGCAAGATGTCTGACTGAATCACTATTGGTTTTTTTCGCTTTTTCAATGGCGACCACTTCTTGCAAGTACTTAAGCCCTGATTTGGGATCTTTGGTGATTTTGTCTAGGCTAGGGAAGAAAGATTCAATGGTACCAATCCAATCTTCATGAAAGATCTTTGATTCCTGGATACTCTTTTGATAGATGGTATTGTCACCAGATAACAACGCTTGATAAAAGTGATTGGGAAATTCTTCTGCCATTTCAAGTTCATAGAAAACTTGATTTAGCTCTTGATGAAATTTCTTCAAATCACTCGTTGTTTTCATATTGACCTCAGTTAATAAGACTTCTTGATCTGATCAAGGAACGCTTGACATTCAACAAATGCATTTTTCCCAAAGAGACGATCAAGTAGAGTGGATAACTCTTCAATTTCATCCTTCAAGAAGGGTAAGTTTAAGCTTTCAAATTTACGAAGAATTTTTCTTGCAACCATGTAATCTAAAGCCTCGTTTTCTGAGTTACCACAGGCAACATAGACTGGGACGAAAGATCTGATCTGTTTCATGATACGGTTCCCGAAGGTCACTTTGAATGCTTTGGTGATAAACGCATCAAGTTTTTCCAAGTTTTCAAAAGCTTTGATCGTTAAGGGATGGTCTTTATTCGCTTGATTGAATAATTCCATCAGGTAGTCGCTACTCATCGTGACTCCTTCAGTTTCAGGAGCATCGATATAGGCAGCTTTGGTATTGATAATGATCGGTGTTGCACGGTCATAGACTTTATCTGTGATCGTAAACGTCGAGTCATCCTTATTCGCAGTTCCCACAAACCAAACGTTTTGTGGTAATAAGATCTTACCATTTTGGAAATGCTTCGGATCCCCAGGTTGCGTATCGGGGACGATATCGACCAACCACGCATCAGGATCTGGCATTTCGAGAAGCGATAAGAGTTCTGCAAAATAGTATTCCACACGAGCTAAGTTCATTTCATCCAAAACGATTAAACAAATATCATCGCGGTAGGTTGTTTCGTATAAGGCTTTTAAGAAGTCGGTTTCATTAAACTTCTTGGTAAACTCATTTAAGTAGCCGAGCATTTCAGCACGATCACGCCATGAGGGTTGTACGGCAATGATGGCAGCATCGTTGCTGAAGAATTTACCCATGGCATAAGGGAGTGATGTTTTCCCTGTCCCAGAAATCCCTTCCAAGATCATTGTCTTTGAGGAAGCTAAACCTGCAAAGAATGAAGAGATGATTTTCTTATCGTAGTAAAGTCCAAGTTTTGATGCTGCGAAATTGATAAAGCGTTTGACTAGTTCATTCAAGTTGAGCATGTCCTCATCTCTCATATGGACTGCTGTCACCATGTTTTCATATTCTTTGTCGACTTGAATCAACTTGACAAAGCGTGAAGGTCCTGCATATTCTTCTTCTTCAGGTGAAGCGCCGTTTTGGGCACCTTTTTGTTCACCCTCTGGTGATAAACCAAGATTAGACACTTTCATCGCGAGGATCTTATTCTTTTCATCTATCAATTCAACTGTCTTCTGGTTTAAGAAAGAGATCTCTTCTAGTAATTCATCTTTTTCTATCTCCGTGCGCGCGAATTTAAAATAGCGTCTGCCCAGTTGATAAACTTTTAACGCTAAAAAGACCAAAAAGGCGATATTAACCATGAGAACGAGAAAAGCCATGACCCAGTCTAGAAGGGTGAAGGCATTGCTTGCATCGATAAAGTTTCTGAAGAATTCAATAACTCCATTAAAGAATAAATCGGCAAAGGCTTCAAAAATTCTTTTGAAAAATTCACCGAGGTTAACGAAGAAGTCTCTAATGAAGGTTATATAGTAACGTGCAAACTCTACCATATAGACTCCTTACTGGTTAATTAGCTAGTTAGATTGGTTTTTCTGAGCGTTCATTTCCTGGATAATTTGTTGTCTGATCTTTTCTTTTTCAAGCTCTAAAGCTTGCAAGTTTGCTTCTTTTTCTTTTTCAA
>JBBIMC010000070.1:0-7475 GCA_037444605.1 Mycoplasmatota bacterium
CTACGATTAAATCCATAATCAGCAAATTTAACAATTAAGTCATATATGGCTTCGGCATCCTTTTCTAGATACCCCTTACTTTGACTTTTTTGAATAAAGCGTACTCGTTCGTTTTCTAAGATATCCTTATCTTTTTTACCGATACCACGTCGTAATAAATCCGCTTCAGCAAGCGAATATCCTGCATATTCTGAAGCGATTTTCATTATTTGTTCTTGATAGACGATAATACCATAAGTACTCTTAAGGATAGGCTCAAGATCGGGATGCATGTAGGAATAACTTTTCCCATTACGCCGTGCGATATACTCATCGATATGGTCCATAGGGCCTGGTCTATAGAGAGCAAGTATAGCAATAATATCTTCAAATGTTGTAGGTTTAAGCTTTCTTAAGACATTGCGCATGCCCTGTGATTCCAATTGGAAGATTCCAGTTGTTTGGGCAGAGGATAACAACTCAAATGTCTTCTGATCATCAAGGGGGAGATCAGAGAGTTTAATGCTTTTTCCCTCTTTTTCGATGAGTTTGATCACATCATCAATCACTGCAAGATTTCGAATACCTAGAAAGTCGATTTTAAGTAATCCTAGTTTTTCGAGTTCTGATGCTTCCAATTGTGTCTGATAAAAATCATTCTGTCCTTTTTGAAGAGGGATAGTTTGAAGTAAGTCTTGTTTCGATAAAATGATACCCGCTGCATGCGTGCCTGTATGTCTTGGTAGACCCTCAATCTTTTTAGCTACCTTTAACAGACGCATCATTTCCGCATCGGTCTCATCGATATCATCATGGATTACCCGGTTGATAATTCCCGTGACACGTGATGGATCAATCTTCATGACGCGAGCGATATCTCTGATCGATGATCTTACAGCAAACGTTCCAAAGGTCACGATACTTACAGTGTGATTTATCCCGTACTTATCTTTCACGTATTTTAAAACTTCGTCACGTTTATTATCTGGAAAGTCCATATCGATATCTGGCATCGTAATACGTTCGGGATTTAAGAATCGTTCAAAAAGCAGATCGTATTGTATGGGGTCAACATCGGTAATGCCCAAACAATATGCGACCAAGGATCCTGCTGCAGAACCTCTGCCTGGACCTACTAAAATATCGTGTGTTTTCGCGTATTTAACAAAGTCATAAACGATGAGAAAGTAATTTTCATACCCCATCCGTTCTATCATTTTTAACTCGTAGAGTAATCGTTCTTGATAGACTTTTTCATTCGCGGATGCGACTTTTTTTAATCTTTTTTTAAGCCCAATGGTTGCTAAGGCGACAAGGTAATCATGCGTTGTCCCTTCAGCAATTGGGTAATCAGGCATATCAAAAGTTGCCGGTTTCCAGGTGAAACTTATGGACTTGATCGCATCGCTTAATGTATCAAAGACGTAGCTATAGTCTTGAAACATTTTGATGAGTTCGTCTCTACTTTTTAGCGAGTAATCCGCATCTTCAGGCATCGAGTGATGTTCATCATCGATTTTGATGAGTGCTTCGTAAACCTCTTTATCTTCAGAATCAAGATACGTTGTTTGGTGAAGAGGTAAGAGTTTGATACCCGTGCGTTCGGAAAGCAAGAAAAGTTTAGGTGCAATCTTCATCTCTTCCATAAAGGTATCCAACGATAAGCCAAGATAAACATGATCCAAGCGTTGTGCATAACGCATCAGTTCGGCATATGCTTGATCTAGATTATCTTTTAAAATGTGCTGATCGACTGATGATTTTATCCCAGCAGTAACGAAGATTAACCCTTCTTGATGATTGTATAGAGCCTCTTCGCTTAATGTGCCTTCGGATTGATAAAAGGCGAGTTTTAATAGATTTTTATACCCTATCTCATCTTTAACATAAGTGAGAAAAACGGTATCTACGAGATCACTCGATACCGCAAGTGTTAACCCTAAGATGGGTTTGATATGATGAATTTTTGCCTCTCTATAAAGCTCAACTAAGCCATAAAGATGATCATCTGATAGACAAATGGCATCATACCCTCGAGCCTTTGCTTGTTGAATCAACTGAGGTAGAGGGATCGTGCTTTTGAGCATACTCAAGGCACTTTGAAGATTAAGAATGCTAAACATAGGTTTCACCTATCTTTATTATACTAAATAAACGGGTGCTTTCTTTAAAAAAAAATGCCCGAAAGCATTTTTATCTGTTAAAACTTCGCAAATCCTTCGCCAAACTGGACGCAGATGTCTTCTTCTTCAGAAGATGGTGTTGAATTGATCATGAGACCTTTGTCATAGAGGATTGCCCCAGTCGCCACTGTTCTTTCTGTCCAGGATTCCATCCATTCGCCTTCACCCCAACCATAAGAGCCAAATAAAGCCACTTTTTTTCCGGCTAGAGACCCTTCAACATCGGTAAAGAAAGGATCAAATTCATCCTCTTCTAAAGTTTCAACACCCATGGATGGGCAACCAAATGCAATCTTATCATATCCTGCAATTTCGCTGGGTTCTACTTGATCTACCGTACGAAAATCGACAGTTTCACCTGCGTTTTCTAAACCTTCTTTTATTTTGTCTGCCATGATTTCGGTGTTACCCGTACCACTCCAGTAAACAACCAATACGTTTGCCATCAAAATAATCTCCTTTGTGATTGAAATTTATCTACGCCAACATTATAGTCAATTTTTACCCCATTGTCAAAAGATACTACTTGTAGTAACGATAGTTAAAGAATGAGGCGAGAAGTCCTAGAAACGTGATCACAATCACAGGTAGATACCCCATGATCGAGATGTGCGAATCCATAGGTTCGATAATTAACGTTCTTTCATAGATGCGGTAGTTTCCTCTAGTATCCATGACGACATAGGTAAGTACATAGCGACCGGGAACATAATCGTTGACATTTTGATTGAGACAAACGATGTTGGGTCGTCCAAAGTTATCATTTCCTTGAATCCCTTCATAAAGGTCAATGTTTGATCCTTCACTAACGATGAGTTCATCAAAACTCAATGTTGGTCGCTCATGATCATCAACAATGATTGTCAATGTTGTCATGGTATAGTTGTTTGAATGATCACTAAGTTTGAAAATAATGTCATAATTTCCAATATTAAACAGATTAAGATCACTGGTAATCAGCACATCATTTTTGGTTAATTCATCGTAATTATCGTAGGCTTCATCAATGAAATCAATAAGATTGATCTGCTCAATGCCATATTCTATTTGCAGTATGGAATGTGTCAATGTGAGTACGGGTTCAGTGATATCAACCAACCAAAGTTCAGTTTCGAGTTGACTCTCATTTCCCGATGGGTCAGTCGCTTTAAGCGTGATCGAATACTCACCAATCTTCTGATAATCAACGGAGGTATCATCGATCATCAAGGTGATATCTTCTGTCAAATAGTACTGATCATTGAGCTCAAAAAAGTGCGTATAATCACGTCTCTCAAAATCTGTAATCACAATATCTTTAAGCTGTGTGATGACAGGTGGAATATGATCAATCACTTCAATATAACTCTGATATATCGCTTTGTTAAGTGATTTATCAGTGACGGTTAATGTCAATGGATAAAACCCAACAGTATCCATTTTTGGTTTAGCAACCAATTGAACAGTAAGTTCTGAGGTTAGTGAATAGTTATCATAAATATGAAAATACTCGAGCCAAAAAGGTTCAACACTGAAAACATCAATTTTCAGTTCATCCATGGATTCAATCACGGGAGGTGTTCGATCCATAACTTTAATATCAAGAAAAGCTTGATGGACATTCCCTGATGAGTCTTTGAGTTCATAGGTTATCTTGTACGTCCCTATCACCTCTGAATCAACAACACCGATCACCCTGACATCTTCATTGGTGAGTTCATCATAGTTATCTTGCGTGAGCAAAATAAAAGATTTATATAGTGCTTCTCCTACCTCAGAAAAGACATCGATGATCGGAGTTGTGGGAATTAACGTGAGTACTGGAGGAATCCTGTCTACAATACGTAATTCAAGATGGATGGTTGTCACATTTTGACTATCATCGATTACAGAAATCGAGATAGGATATTGACCGATTTTCGTATAATCGACATCATCATCGTCAATGACAACCTCAACATATGCATCAGCATTATCGCTCATCGTGAAAAAATCACTCATGTTCCACTGATCAAAAATGTCGATCACCAGTTCTTTCTTTTGCGTGATCACTGGTGGAATTAAATCAACCACGTGAAGTACTCCGACTTTTTTAGTTTGATTTCCTGAACTGTCTGTGACAATCACTCCATAAAGATAGGTACCGACAATATTCTTCGTAATATGAGCGGTTTGGAAACTTAAAATTAACGCACTCACATCATCATAATTATCACTATAAGAAAGACCTTCCTCAAAGGAAGGAAATGTTCCGCCAACCATCATTGTTTTTTCTGGAATCTCATAAATAATCGGAGGAATCAGGTCCACCACTGAAAATACGATGGGATGTGTTGAGGAGATATTATAATCGGGAAAAGTGGCCTTATAGTAGATCGTGTAGTTTCTAACCATCGAGGTGTTTACTGTAGAAATAAACGTTCTTTCGACACCATTACGCGTATATAACACCTCTGCACCGACTACCCAAAAACCATCGATGTAGAGTTTCGCTTCTGGAAGATACCGGTAATCCTCAACCGATTCATAAAGAGGGATTTCAATAAAATCCCAGATCCACTGTACTTTCGCTTCTAATACTGTCATCATACTCACAAGAGATAGAAAAAAAGACATGATTTCACCTCACCCTTATAGTAGATGTCCTCATATCTTTTTGCTTTAAATTTGTTCTTCTAACTCTTTACTCTTTTCTTTGAAGAATTGATTCTTATAGAGTTCAAAGTAAGCACCACGAAGATTAAGTAGTTCTTCATGTGTACCCATTTCAATAATTTTACCCATATCGAGCATCACGATTAAATCACTTTCGACAATCGTGGATAAGCGGTGTGCAACGATGAAACTTGTTCGATCGGCTAAGAGTTTTTCTGTGGCATCCTGAATGATTGCTTCCGATTCGGAGTCAATCGAGGATGTCGCTTCATCGAGAATTAGAATTCTTGGATCAGCCAACACAGCTCTTGCGAATGATATGAGCTGTTTTTGACCTACCGATAGCAGATTCCCGCCTTCGCCAACATAGGTTTCGTACCCTTTTTCTAAATTTTTAACAAAATCATCCACGCCAACCATTTTTGCAGCATAAATGACTTCATCATCCGTCGCACCTAATCTACCATAACGGATATTTTCCATCACTGTGGTCGAGAATAAATGCGGTGTTTGCAAAACATAACCTAAACGGGCATGTAACCAATGGATGGAACGGGTACGATAGTCTTTTCCATCAATGAGTATTTCACCTTCTTTAGGTTCATAGAATCGTGATAATAAATTAACGAGTGTCGTTTTACCTGAACCTGTATGACCCACCAAGGCCACACTTTGACCGGCTTTCACCTTTAAATTGAAATGTTCTAAGATGTATTCATTGTCCTTATAATAGAAACTTACATCCTTGAACTCAACATCACCCTTAAGATCTTCCCATTCATCCTTATGATCATTGAATAGATCACCATATTTGGCGATGATCTCTTCTTTGTCAAACAACTCTGGTTTTGTTTCAATTAAGCCCACGATGCGTTCAGCAGATGCTTGTGCATTTTGTAAATCAGAAAGAGTTCTTGAGATCGCCATCACTGGTTCAAAGAAATTGACCGTGTAGAATAAGAACATCTGTAATGTCCCAAGCGAGATGACTGAACCCAAGACAAATACCGTTCCTTGAACCATCGTAGTTGTGACTGCAAGATAAGCGATCACTAACAAAATGGATGAGAATAGCGCGGATGAAATCACTGCTTTTATCGACGCACGTTTTAAGTTGTTTGCCGTCAGCGAAAATTCATCATAATTACTATCTTCGATCGATAAGCTCTTGGTTGTTTTCGCGCCTAAGAAACCTTCACTATATTGCGCGGTTAACTGGGAATTAAACTTGCGTGCAAATCGATGTTGCTTAAGAATAATCTTTGTGAAGAAGTATGCGATGATCAGCATAATAGGGAGAACAATAGTCATGATTAATGCCAATTTCACAAATGTGAGATAAAGCACAATCAAAATTAATACCATTTGCAATCCTGCCCAGACAAAGTCCACCATCCCCCATGAAATAATAAGGGAAAGCTTTCTTGTATCCGAGGTCATACGAGCCATCACCCAACCTTGTGGCGTCTTATCAAAATAACTATAGGATAAACGCTGCAAGTTTTCAAATGCTTGACGTCTTAACTCATAACTTACATCCGCTTCAATAATCCCAGCTTGATAGATGAATCCCCATACGACAAGACCAAAGCCTAACGCTAATCCAAGATTAGCTGCGACATAGTATGGCCATGTGGAATAGTCTCCACCCACAAAGAATGTATCAATCGCGTAACGATTGAAAAGAGGAATAATGACATCGAGTGTTGCGAGTATGCCTGAGAAAATAATAAGTAAGATTAAATGCTTCTTCGATTTAAAAATAATGCCGATAATTTTTTTCCAGGTAGATAATTGGACCTTCGTGTATTGGATGTCTTGATCATCGTGTTGCATCCATCTCACCTGCCTTTACCATCGCTTGGAATTCTGTCTCAAGTTTACCTTGGATATCCCAAAGTTTCTTATAGAGACCTTCTTTTTTCGCAAGCGATTCATGCGTGCCAATCTCAGCGATTCTTCCTTGATCGAGCACGATAATCTTATCTGCTTCTTTTGCAGTAGTAATACGGTGAGTAATGATGATGGTTGTGTGTTTGTATGTCTTATTGAGTAACGCTTCACGAATCATCATATCCGTCTTTGTATCGACTGCAGAAAGTGCATCATCAAAAATGAGGATCGGTTTATCGGCCACTAATACGCGAGCAATCGCTACACGTTGTTTTTGTCCACCGGATAAGGTAGTTCCTTTTTCACCGACCAATGTATCATAGCCTTGCTTGAACGTTTTAATATCTTTTTCTAACGCTGCGGTTTGAGCAGCAAGATAAATACGCTCTTTTTCAGCGCCTTTATGAGCGATCGCTATGTTTTCATAAACTGTTTTTGAATAGAGGAATGGATCTTGTAGAACCACACCAATTTGATTTCTAATATGTTTTTTCTTAATATCCATGAGGGAAACGCCATCGATTTTGATGTCGCCTTCCTGATAGTCATACATTCTTAAGAGCAGATTGATAATCGTAGATTTTCCACTGCCTGTACGACCGATAATCGCTACAGTCTCTCCCGCGTTTATCTTAAAATCAACACCTTTAAGCAGGTGTTCATCCGTATCTGAAAACTTGAATGAAACGTTTTTAAATTCAATATTTCCCTCGATTTTAGGAGATAGAGCGCCATCTTTTAAGTATTCGCTCGGTTGATCTAAAATGAAATTAATGCGATCAGAAG
>JBBIMC010000071.1:0-7395 GCA_037444605.1 Mycoplasmatota bacterium
TTCTAAATTTAATCTATTTGCCAAAACCTTGAGAGTTTTGGGACGATAAAAGATGACATGGGTTGGGTCACGCTGATAAAACCAATCTTTAAAATGATTCATATCATTATGGTGGAAAAGGGTTAAGATACAAAGATGACCTTTCGGTTTAAGAAATTGCACCATATGTTCAAATGAAGCTATTGGATGATGAAAATGCTCAACAACTTCGGTGGATGTAATCAAATCATAGGACATTTCCGATGGGGTAGGTTGATGAAAGTAAGGATCATAGATATCAACTGTATATCCTCTTCGCTCAAGCAAAATAGATAAAACCGGATTGGGACCAGAACCATAATCCAAAACATGTCCTGATTTAAGGACTGGAACGACTGTCGCGTCGATAAAGTTTTCTAAAAAATTGACATATCCTTCATTTTCTAGATCATTTTGGTGTTCAAGGTACTTCTTCAGTTCAACCTCTTTCGTGGGGAAAAATTTAGGGTCCATGAAAATTGCTTCACAGTTTGGACATTGATAATAAACTGTCTTACGTCTAGGATGAATCCAGGTTTGAGTCTCTCTAAAATCACAAATTGGACAGGACTTCATGCCTTCATTGCCTCAAGGTAAGATTCTTGAAGGATTTTATAGAGTTCGTTTTGATTGATTTCTGAGAGCTTTTTAAGATAAAGACAACCTACACCTTTGGTGTGCGGTCCTAAAAGACTGAAATCTCTTTGGTTTGTTGCGATGGTTAAATAGAGTGTTATCGCATGTTTCCGCATAGAAAAACCTAATAAAAAATACTCGATTTTTCGACCACTCACATAGTGAAATGTCTTTTGACCAAAACCAATGATTGATGACCCCCACATGATCGCAGGTTCACCTGTGATATCTGCCATCATGTGAATTAATCTTCGAGCATCTTTCTGTTTTTCCTCATCCATTGGTTGTAAATAGGTATCTACATTCATTAAATTAGGCTTAGTTTTCAAATCTGCCATAATAACCTCCTAAAAAAAGGACATAATTACAAAATAGAGAATGGGAATGATCAGCGAAGGTAACATGTTTGCCACTTTGATTCGCTTCAATTCCATGAAATTGATGCCGATCGCAATCAGCAATATATTACCGACCATTGACATGGTTTGAATGATTTCAGGGGATAATAAATCGCCACCCACCATCGCGAGTAGTGTGATGGATCCTTGGTAAAGAATGACACTGAGTGCAGAAAATGCCACACCAATACCGAGAACGGATGCGAGGATCATCGCTGTCACAAAGTCAAGTGCACTTTTTATTAATAAGGTCGTCATATCGCCCGTGAGACCATCCTTAATTGAACCCACAATAGCCATCGCTCCGACACAAAAAATCATGGTCGCGGCGATGAAACCTCGTGCTAGAGGAGGTAAGTTGTGCTTCTTTTCAAAATTTTCAGCCCATGTGTTCAAACGATGATCGATATCAATCCATTCACCGATGATGACACCAATCACCAATGATATGATGATTAATAGATCGTATTGTGTTGAGATGCCTGTACTGTTGACAGTAAAAAAATCTTGTAAAAACCATCCTAATGAAAGTGCAGCAAGTCCTAGGCCTAAAGAGACCATAACGGCTTTTTGCATCTTCTCAGGTAAACCTTTTTTTAAAAATACTCCGAGAAAACTAGCTACGACTATTGCGACAGCATTAATAATTGTTCCCATAGACACCTCTTATATTCTCTTCTTATTATAATCGATAACGTCTTGAATTACCAAAAAAGGAGCATAAAAAAAAGTTCAATGCTGAACTTTTTCTACCAAGGAAGTGGATCTTTTTTTATCTTTTCCTCATATAATTTTTTAAACTGATCTTTGAGTTCTTGTGGTAACACATAATCAGCGTTCATCAAATGATCATCAACTTGATTAATGTTTCGCATACCTGGAATCACGGCTGTGATTTCAGGATAGGACAAGATGAACCCAATCGCATATTTCGTCAACGTGTCATCCTTGGTCATTTCTTTGAGTTCTTTGACAAGAGATGCGCGTCTTTCAATGGTTTGATCATCCCATCGCATTCTTATGCCAGTAAATTCTGAATGTTCATCATATTTACCAGTCAACCATCCGGAATCCAGTGGAACTTTCGCGATTAACGAAATCCCCTTCTTCTTCGCTTTATGAAAAAGTTTGGCAGGTTCTTGGAAAAAGATATTGAAAAGTATTTCTACAACATCAACCTCTAAATGATTAATCACTGCTTCAAGTTCTTCGTAGGTATCGATCGATACGCCATAGGCACGAATGAGTCCTTCTTCTTTCAATGCCTTTAATTCTTGAACGTGCTGAGTTTTTCCTTCGAGAATATCGAACCCAGGATTATGAAGAATCACACTATCTAAATAGGTTGATTGGAGACGATCGAGAGAATCTTCAATTTGCTTTCTTAATGAGAAAACAGAAAAATCAGTCTCACCGTCGGCTGTATGTCCTAATTTTGTATTGATGACGACTTTGGAGCGGAAATTTTTCGTTGCCATACCAAGGATGGTTTCACTTAAGCCTGAAGCATACCCCGGTGCAGTATCAAAAAAATTAATCCCCCGTTTGATGGCATGTTGAACAAGTTCAACACCATCTTCAATCGCCATATATCCCCAAAATTCAGTGTTTCCTAATTGCCAGGCACCGAAACCTAAACGATTGATTTTTTGTTTTGTTTTTGCATATTCGTTATATCCCATAGCATCAACTCCCAATTTAATTTTATCACAGAAGAAATAAATCACTCCCCTAAAATGTGAGGAAAGCATGTTACAATGAAACAGGAGGTATCCTTATGAAACAGATTTTAACATCTTTACCCATTCCCACCGGACCATACCCCAGAACGATACGTATTTTGGTTCCCGATGACTTTGAACAAAGTGAGCGCAGTTATCGTGTTCTTTATATGCACGATGGTCAAAATCTCTTTGATGATCATCTTGCTTATGGAGGTCATTCATGGGGTATCAAGGAAATTCTTGAAGATTTAAACATCCAGGATCTCATCGTTGTAGGTATCGATAACTCCGACCTACGATTTTTTGAGTATTCCCCTTGGAAAAGTGTCCCTGAAGTTAAAAAAATCACAGCGATTGATATGGGCGGATTAGGCGATCTTTATGCGACATGGGTCAGTGAACAAGTTGTCCCCTATATCGATCATCAATATCCAACCATAAAGAATGCTTCAGCTCGCATGATTGCGGGTAGTTCAATGGGCGGCTATATTTCTGCGTATATTGCAGCAAAATATCCTGAAGTTTTTTCAATTGCAGGCGTTTTTTCTTTAGCTTCATGGTTCAATGAACCAGCCTTCCTAGCTTACATGGAAGACCATATTGCAGATGAATCACAGCGCTTTTTTATCTCTGTAGGATCTCATGAAACGTCGAATCCTGATGAACCGACCTTTAATCAACTGTACTTAGATAACAGTCGTCGCTTAAGGGATTTACTTGAGTCAAAAGGAATTCAAGATATTTATTATATCGAGACAGAAGATGTTCATAATGAATTAGCTTGGCGAAAGGTTTTTCCAAATTTCATCACATGGGCACAAAAAAAATAGCTCAGGTGAGCTATCATACCAGGGAAACCTGGTTTTTTTTATATCCAAGCCAATACTTTTTGAATATATTCATCCCAAAAAGCCCAACTGTGATCACCTTTTGACTCATGATAGGTATAGGTAACCTTATTTTGATCAAGAAAGGCTTTAAAATTAAGATTGATTTGATATAAGAAATCTTCGGTGCCACATCCGATGAATAAATCAGGGAGTGTTTCCTTCTTTTCAATCGCAATTTTGACTAAATGGTTTAAGTCGTTTTTCGTATCTCGAGCTGAACCTTCACCAAAAATAGCCTTAAACCAGGGTTCACGTGGAGTTCCTTTGGCGTAGGTCTGAATATCATCGATATCAAGTGCTCCGGATAATGAAGCTGCTTTGGCATATTTGTCTGGGTACGTCAACGCTATTTTTAAAGCACCATACCCTCCCATAGATAAACCAGCGACGAACGTATCTTCTCTTTTTTGGGATACTGGTAGAAAGGATTTTATGAAATCTGGAAGTTCTTGAGCAACAAAACGGAAAAAGAATAATCCGCATTTCGCATCCGTATAATAACTGTTATTGATACTGGGCATGACAATGACGAAACGTTTGTCCCAATTGTACCGTTCAATCGAAGTGAACCGAGACCAATCGGTATAATCACCCATGTAACCATGAAGTAAATATAATACGCGAAGCTTTTCATCTTTTTTAATGTCTTGTGGAAAAATGATGCGGAGATGGGTATTAAATCCTAAAGCATCAGAATACATGGTTACATCCATTACTGCCATTGTCTTAACCTCGTTTTTTTATTTTATTGTACCATAGATATGATGATAAAAAAAGAGTCATAATGCCTGGGGGGGATGTAGACTTTAGGACCAATTCACGGGTCTCACCTCACTTAAGGTGGGTGAAACACTTGTATTATATATGATTCAACTGGTGATGTCAACACATATAGTAACAATTAGTTGAAGTAACTTTGAAATGTGTTTTTTTGTGTCAAATAAGTGTTTAATGGTTGAATTTTTAGTTCTTTTTGATGCTTTTAGTCTTCAATATAGGCTTTATACCGATAGATGAGATGTTCTAAAATGAGTGCGATGATGATGAGCATGATTGTCCATGCAAAGACAGATGAATAATCAAGATAGGTCTTGGCAAGATAGAGTTCATTACCCACTGAGTTACGTGTTTGAGATAAATATTCAGCCATCACGAGAACCTTTAGTCCCAATCCAACGGATTGTAGAAAGCCAAGAATAATGTAGGGACGCATCAATGGATAATATAAATGTCTAAATGCAAGACGTGGATCAGCTGCCTCTAGATGGTAGATATCAAGATAAGCCTGATCAATATGGGTGATCCCTTCAAAGGTCGCTTGATACACAATGGGAAACACCATTAGAAACGTGATCAAGTAAGGTGTCATACGGTAGCCAATCAAGATCAAAAGTATGACAATAATACTGATGACGGGGATGGTTCGAAAAACAGAAACATAAGGACGAATCAACCAAGAAAATCGTTTGGATAAACCCGATAATGAACCCAAAATAACGCCTAAGCATCCTGAAATCACGATGGAAAGCATCAATCTTAAGAGTGTACTTCCGAGTACTAGCCATGTGTCAGCATCGATAAGCATACCCAAAAATGCTTCCCCTACCACGATGGGTGAGGGTAAGATCAGTGGATGGTTGATCACTAAACTGATGATGAACCATATGAAGATGATGGAAATGACTGATGATGCCGTCCACCAATGTTTCATCGTTTACTCCATATAAAAATCGTCATTTG
Source organism: Mycoplasmatota bacterium (assembly GCA_037444605.1). Classification (GTDB taxonomy): domain Bacteria; phylum Bacillota_I; class Bacilli_A; order Acholeplasmatales; family Acholeplasmataceae; genus Peloplasma. The sequence goes on from JBBIMC010000071.1 coordinate 5,407, forward strand.
GAATACTTCCACCCAATAATGCAGGATTCATGGCTAAAATGATCTCAAAATAAACAGTAATCATGGATTTCGCATCAAGAGCAGAAACCAAGGTGATATGACTTCCCAGGATGGCTTCTTCTAAGATATTTTTATCATCAAGAATTCCTAGCTCAACACCTTTTTGTGCTGCCAATGTCTTATTGTCCTGAAGAAACATGATGCTATCATTCATATCATCTTCCAAGCGTGCTTTCAAACGATTAGATAGATTCTTTTTAACAAAAAGTGATGCTTGTGGAAAACTTAATCCCTCATGTAACATGGCATAGGCTTCATTCAAATCGATGGACAAGAGATTAGGTATTTGAGCTTTGATCAAACTAAGTGAAGGTTCAGCTACCAAAACAATTTTCGTTGGATCCATGATAAACTGCGCGACTGCTGAAGCAACTGAATCCACATAGTTTAGCGTCGCTGTGATCGACAATTCAGCTAAAAGATGTTTTACGATGATATCGGATGTTTGATTTTGTCCAAAGACTAAAATTTCTTTCCCATTTAATTGTTGGATGGAATCATCCACAAAGGATGTGGATACTAGATGATAATTTCCTAGTCCTATGACAGCTAACAGCTTGTACTCATCACTTGATTGATAAAACTTAGCGCCAAGATTCGTCGGTGCGATGATGGCATCATGTGATCCTGAACCAAAGGCTGCGACTAAAGGATCAGGACCATTAACGATATCGATGATATAATCGTGTTCATCAAGTCCTAAAACGCTCAATGTTGGACTGCCTTGAGGCACCATGATACTGATAGAATCTTCTTCTCCTATGCAGGAAAAAAGGCTTAGTAAAAGGATCATGAACAAGATAACACTCATAGATAACTTGAATTTAGATATTTTGATAGGGCTCACGTCTTTCATAATGTGTGTGTAATAATTTATGGGCGAGATGTGAATTGGGATGACCTAAAAATTTTTCATAGAGCGCCATGACAAAGGGATTCTCGTGAGACTTTCTTAATTCTGTTGCTTGATCGAGATCATATAATACTTTTGCTCTGAGACCTCTGACATCGGTCTTTTCAGCGATATGTGCTGGTACAATCGGTTGTCCACCACCATTGATACAACCACCGGTACAACCCATGATTTCAATGAAATGGTATTTTTTATGACCCTTCTTCATCTCTTCTAAAAATTGACCAATCGCAAATCCACCATGGACAACGGCGACATTGACATCAATGCCAGCGACGTGATATGTAGCTTCCTTGATATCTTGGGTTCCTCTCAACTCTTTAAAATCAATCGGTGTGGGTTGTTTCTCAAGAATCTCGGTCACTGTGCGGAGTGCAGCTTCCATGACACCACCTGTGGCACCAAAGATGGTTCCTGCTCCAGTATAACTCGATAGAACACCAAAAGGTTTGATGGGTTCAAGATTTCTAAAATCAATCTTTCGACGTTTAATGAGTCGCGCAAGTTCACGTGTCGTTAAGACGATATCGACATCTGCGTATCCTTCACGCCCCATGTCATGACGTCTCGCTTCTGCTTTTTTGGCGATACATGGCATGACAGAAATTGAAACGATATTTTTAGGATCTAAATTGAGTTCCTTTGCATAATACGTCTTAATCAATGCTCCGGCCATTTGTTGAGGGGATTTGCATGAAGATAGATTAGGGATTAAGTCTGGATGATAGAGTTCCATATAGTTGACCCAGCCAGGTGAGCATGAGGTAAACATGGGGAAAGGACCGTTATTCTTAAGGCGATTGATGAATTCTGTTCCCTCTTCAAGAATCGTTAAATCTGCGGTGAAATTGGTGTCCATGATTTCATCAACACCTAATTTTTTTAATGCGGCAAACATTTGACCTTCGACATTCGTGCCAATAGGATAGCCAAATTCTTCACCTAGGGTTGCCCGGATTGAAGGAGCAACTTGAATAACTACTGTTTTTCTGGGATCGCGAAGTGCAGTTTCCACC
>JBBIMC010000072.1:0-3880 GCA_037444605.1 Mycoplasmatota bacterium
ATTTGATCGGCATTCGCTTGTGTTAATCCGCCGCGTGGAATATAAATTCGTGTCATTTTATCCTGGGTATAACTTAGAATCGTATCCACAATGAGTTCAGGATTTTCATGCGGTCTGATCGCTTCCTTGCGGAACACCCCATCGGTAAGTACCTGTTGTACTTCGAGTGCATATTCTTTTTGGTTGGCGGCATAATCATTTTTGCTGTACATATAAAACTGTGATGCAAAAAAGACAGTGCCTTGGGCTTGATTATAGAGTGATGCTTGAACTTGAGTGGTATTTAAATATTCGTTATAGCCCATATACGTGGGTGCTAAACCCGCATAACTGAACGCTTGTAAACCGACGAGTGTGGTGAGTCTCAAGGTTTCACTTCCCACGGTGGTCGAGCTTTGATAGTATGACATCGGGGTAATGATTTCAATTAGACCTTCTTGTGCCCAAGAACCCCAATCTTGCATCTTTTCATTGATCGCTGATTCTACGTTACCGAAGATTGCTGTCGATAAGCCGATCTCTGGATTAATATTTTTAATCGTGTAATAGACTCCGTGAACAAAGTCAGTGATGACATTCTTTTTATACTCTTTCCAGCGAGTAGCAGCCGTTGCATTAGTTGTCACTAATGTTCTCAAATCACCTGTGTACCCATAGAGATTTTTAAATTCAGCTTCAGCAAAATCACTGTATCCAGTATCTAGGTTTGACACGGGATTCGTTGAGGTTGTGTTTTTAGCTACCGGATAACGAATATAATCCAAATGAATCGATCCTACATCCATCGTAGCGACGATTTCAGCATAAATGTCTTTAAGATAACGTCGGGTTGCGGGATTTGCAGGATCCATAAATAGATAATTGACTTCTGAACGTTGTGGAATCGAATAATCAAAATTGATGGATGCCCACGTTGGATTGGCTGCTAAGACTGGTGAGTCTAAATATGATGTCCCATATCCCACAAAGAAGTTTTCCACCCAAGCATGCACTTCGATATCCATCTTCTTTCCCTCTTCAACAAAGGCTAACAATAAATTAGTCCCATACGCGCCATAACCTTCACCCATGGTAAATGCATGTTGAAACGTTCCTGGAACATTCGAATCATAGATTAAGCGTCCTAACCAAAAGGTCTCAACAAATAACATGTTGATCCCCATATTTTTTATCTCTTGAAGCGTGGTGATGACTTCATTTAGATTTCTTTCATATGGACGATGCCACATACCACGTCCATCAACCACTCGCGATTCAATGGTTGCGCCATAGATTGAAAATAATTCTTCATAAAGGCTGTAATAGTAACTGAAATTATTATTGAATTCTGTCGTTGTCAGACCGCTCAGTGCGGTTTCAACAGCAGTAATTCTTCCGTCTAAACTATCGCCATCGATATCATACATCTTTTGCTTAGCGGTAGAGACGACGCCTTTCACGGTCAAAAAATAATTATTCAATTGTGAAAGAGTCAGGGTTGAATTGGTCTTGTTGGACCCTGGACGAACTTCTAAGTATGAGGTTGCAGTCTGTGTGGTGCTCGTTACGGATTCATAGGCAAACGTCGAAAATGATCCCACTGATAGACAAATTAATAATACGAATATGGCTACTTTCTTCATAACAATCCTACCTTTAACTCTATTATATCATCGCTTAAGATGCGCCGCGATGTAAGGCGCTAAACGCTGGGCAAATAAGGTCATCCCAAGATCGTTTAAGTGAATGCCATCGACGGTGACTTCAGTCTCATTCTCGTGAATGAGCCACTCACCATCAATAAAATGAATATTGCGGTGTTGACTAGCGACCATCTTTTGGTAGTTCTTATTTTTCATACGATGAATCCTATCATTCTCATCAAAGATTTCACGATTAAAGGGAATCCTAGAAAGGATAAGAATGGGGATTTCTTGATGTTTTTGACGCACGATTTCTATCCAAGGAATTAACGTGTCTTCGATTTTCCCTACCGCACCTGCATTGGCATCATAGTCAATGACGATCATCGCTAAATGGGGACACAAATGGGTGATTTGCGCGATGGAGGGTTCTCCCAATCCGTTTCCAGAAAAACCCATATTGATCACTTCGATATTCAACATTCTCGACACTTGATTCGTAAAACTTAACCCCGGACGTGATGCACATGCCCCTTGAGTAATCGATGTCCCATAGAAAAAGATCGTTTGGTTCAATTTAGGATCATAAGGATGAATACTTTCATGATCTTCAATCATCACATTGGCTTTTAAAATCTTCGTATATAGAGGGGTATACATCATCAGTGTGTTGGATGATTTGTTGGGTAACTGCATGTTAACATCGACCATCTTTTGTCGTGGAAAGGGTCTGATGACGTCATAAAAAATCCATTGGTCATCATTCTTTATATAGAGATCAAATCCAGATTCACCTGACGGAGCCATATGGTTCATGAGCGGTTCATACGCATATTCAATCGTCATATGTAAATGTTTCGCATCCGTTTCAAAGAAAATGATGCCACCGGATAAATGTTCTCCTAACCAAGGAAGTGACTTATTTTGACTTTCAATCTTTTCCATCATCGCTTTGGGAAATCGATGATAATGATCCTCTGTCAAAAATGGTAATCCCTTGATCGTAAAGTAATTTTTATCAAATAGAGGGTATGTTCGCATGGATGTCTTCAATCACTTTAACGAAACGTTCTGTGATGAGTTGTGGCCGTGTGATGGCTGAACCAATGACCACTGAAAAAGGCTTTTGATCCAAGACTTTCTTAAGTTGTACAGCATCAGAGATACGGCCTTCTGCGATCACGGGAATCGTGAGTTTCTTGACGCATTCACCGATCAATTGATAATCGGGTTCTTCCTGTTGTGGTGAATAGGGTGTATACCCTGAAAGCGTGGTTGATACACAGTCAAAACCTAGCGTTTCAGCTGCTAAGGCTTCATCTAGAGTCGATATATCTGCCATCGCAAGCTTTTTGTGTTCATGGATAAATTCTACCAAGGTATGTAATGTTTCACCATTAGGACGTTTACGATGGGTAGCATCGATAGCAATCATGTCACACCCCGAATTGATGAGCGCTAAAACTTCCCTTTTCGTAGGCGTGATGAAAACATCACTGTCATGATAGTTCTTCTTATAGAGCCCGATGACGGGTAAATCCACTTCTTTTTTGATCGCGATGATGTCTTCAGCACTGTTCGAACGTATTGCAACAGCACCTCCCATCTTGGCAGCGAGTGCCATTTTCGCCATAATCATGGGATGATGGAGTGGTTCATCCTCGAGGGCTTGACAAGATACGATGAGTTTTCCTTTAATTTTGTCGAACATAGGTCGTTCCTCCTTTAGCGTAATGTCCCGTAGTACTGTTGGTACGTGACAGCAAATTCCATGAATTCTCTTGCATTGACAATTTCATAGACACCTGGATAATGTAAATCTAATAAAAGTTTAATTTTATAAAAATCTGTGGGTGATAACGAGATGACAGCACCGATTCCAGGTTCCGTACGATACTGTGCAAGTGTATATTCTTCAGTTCCCACAAAGCCGTAATACGCAAGAATGTAGTGATTATTATCATTGACAATGCTATTAAAAATCTGTTCTGCCATCGAAAAGCGTGTCCCTTGAAGATTGGTGATCACATTGGTGGTCACACCTTCTGTCTCTAGGGCATAGCCTCCTTCAGTAAAATGATTTTCAGCATCGAAGTATTCAAAGATTTTTAAATCATTGACATAGAGTTTGATGCGTGTATAGGTATCAAGAGGGGTTGAGTGATCAATCGAAAGTTTGATGTTTCGCGTGGTGGTATTATATACTCTTGATGACAAAATCGTCTCTACGCCATTGATAATAGTTTTTAAGTGAATGG
>JBBIMC010000072.1:3890-7344 GCA_037444605.1 Mycoplasmatota bacterium
TCCATCTTCAAATGTCACACGATACCTATCGCCATTCTCTTGGACAAATAAATCATAGTGAATCGCATCCAATGTATTGGCTAATGTGGATTGGATAAACCAATAATCTGATGAAAGGTCTTGTTCATAACGATAATCAGAGATCTTGTCCATCACCGCATACGATACATCACCTGAGGAAGACCGTCTGGGATAAAAATTGGTCCAACGATTATACACGGGAACAGAACTCCATGACTCCACCCGAATTGAGGTATTTCCATCATGAATTCGTGTAAACGCACCTAAGACATCTGAACGATTAAGATACGAACCTAACACACTTTTTTCAAAGAGATCAGAAGACGTATATTTATCGTTATACATATCGATATACTGTTGATCTGCGATCTCCATGTAGTACTTGTTCGCATCAGCAATCGCGTCTCTTGATAAATAGTTCATTTGGGAATCCATATCGACAAACCCTATCGCTGAGCCACCGCCTGAATAGAAATAATCATTTTCTGTAGCTGTCTCGATAAAGTAGCGGTAGGCAAAGGGAAATTCAACGCTCATGTCACTGATCAATCCCCAATTAATCTTAACCATACCACGATAGGGATCGAACCATGCTCCATGTTGAAAGGCAAGTCCTACCTTAATTGTGTCGGATTCAGAAGCGAAAAATGTGACATATTTCTTTTGTGGATCATAACTCGCTGAATCGACAGCCTTTTGGGTAAAGGTCTCTTGTTCGATGGGTAAGCGGCTGAGTAAACTTAGATTGCCACTTCCGACCACATCGATTAAACCACCATAAGACGATATAAAATCAAGTGCTGAACTTTCATGATCAACCCAACCATACACTTGGAAGTAGAGATTGTTTTGATCAAAATACTGATTGATTTGGCGACTTAAGAGATTATCACGTTCACTTTGTGTCGCCTTTAAATCAAAGAACATCATTTTTTCACTGACCGCATAATCAGAAACCTCTGAAGTAAGGGACATATATGCACTGGTGTTAAATGCTTCTTTAAATTTGTTAAAAATGAGGGCATAACTATCGTAAGCTGAGATGACGCCTTCACTATCGAGATAGTCTGAGATGTTGCCTAAAACCGTATGACCATTAACAACAAAGCTATCGATGATGGGAAGCCCTGTCAATTCTGAAATCAACTGATGTGTTCCAAAAGGAATCGGAGCATAATCAGTCACTGAAGCCATCATTGAGGCAAAATCTGGTTCACCAGCAACCCAACCATTATAACTTTTGAAGCGATCTTTAAACGTGATGAGACCGTTAAATTTGTCTTTAAACGTGTAGATGACTTCTTCTAGGGAACTGAGTTCAATCAGATCATAACCTTCATCTTCGATAACACTCAACCACGTCTCATCACTATGTTTGTAGAAAGGATTTCCTGAAGAGAGCGTAAGTAAGCGAGGTTCATTACGATTGATGATTCCCTGCATCGCTCGTAAGGAGATATGGTGATCATATCGGCCTGTAATCGAACTGTAATCGATATAGTAAATCGCAACCTCTGGATCCATCGTCCGTATCGTCAGGTTTGTAGGTGTTGCGACGATTTTTTCAAACTGATCATCCTGATATCGTGTGATAAAGAGTTCCTCATTAGGGTAGAGGATGGATTCGTCTAAGATCTTTTCACCCACGATTACATAGATGGATGAGAGATCAAGGACATAATACTCTGTGGTTTGTCCCTCGATTTGAAACCCCTGAACCGTGGTTAATTCATCCGTGAACCAAGCGATGAGTCGGTAAGCAAGATACGTTTTTTCGGACACTTGATCTTCGATCACATGTAGCTCATAGAGCGTTTTATCGATAAAATCATCGGAAGTTATCGTACTCTGAGTGGTGCTATTGCTGACCATCATTTCCCAAGGTATAGGAAGAGGGTCCGTAGGAACGGGTTCTGTCGGGACTGGCTCAGTCGGAATGGGTTCAGTGGGTAGTGGTGGCGTCACAATAGGATCGACGGGATGAGGATCCCGTCGATCCTCACAACTCACTAAAGAAACGACGAGCATAATGAGAAAGACAAATTTTATCCATTTCATGACATCATACCTCCAAGTGTTTTTTTGACAAAATATCCTTGCTCATTGGTCAAAATTTCATATCCTTGACGACGGAACCATGCTAAAGATGGATTCATCGATACCGGAATGGCTTGAATCAGTGAAGATGGATGACCCAACTGAATCGATTCAAAATCTCCCGCGATGGCCTGTTTTTCTAACCAAGTTAACATTCTTTTCCCATAGCCTCGTTTTCGATACTGAGGATCGATGATCAGCATGTCTACGATGACCATCTTGTCAATAAGATGAACCACCAGCACACCTAACGCATCCTCTTTGGCATTGGTTAACACGAGTGAAGCACGTGATTGGATTTTCTCTGGATCTTGAAATGCTAAACTGAGATCATCGTGTGACATGTGCTCAAACACACCTTCGCTTTCAAGCAAACCATCAATAGATTCCATGTTACTGAATGAGTTTAGCGTGCGAATCGAAATATGCTCATCCTTGAAGATGGTGAACAATTTGAGTAATTTCTTACGTGCAAACAGTAAATTGACAAGTACGGGAAGCGTAAATGAGAGAAAGGGGAAAATGGTAATAAACCGAATCATCACCACTCCATAAAAGAAGAGTGAATTAAGGAAGATGATGATGGCAAGCATCGGCATGCCCATCGTCATCAAAAGTGTAAATCTCAGATGCTCACCGATGGTAAACTTGGGAAAATAAACAAAACTAATCGGAACAATACCAATCATAAAGATCAAGATAATTCCTAAAAAGCCTACCCCAATCAGGCCAACCCAATGCCACATCGTCGCTAAATCATCCAGATAATAAAACCAGCTGAGCGCGATGATCACACCAAGAATGACCATGATAAAGCCAAGACTATTCGCTTTAATAAAATACTTCTTGTAAGTGGAAATGAATGTTTTTGCAAGCGGGAAATCCTCTTGATTGAGACGACGCTTAATCAATTGATGTGACGTCATCCATGCAGGGAAAAAACCAAAAACACCAAGACCGATAACAGTCCCAGCAATCGCCAGTAAGTTGATGATGACCAGTACATAAATCCAGTCCATCAACCAGGTGAATTTCGAGTGATGCTTGCTTAAAAGTCGATCCATTAACCCACAATCCCAACCCGTTCTACGCTCTCAACAAAGAGTCGTTGTACGAAAAGATAACCTACTAAAAGAGGGAATAACATGAGAATCGCTGCTGTATTAGCAATTGTACCGACGACTAAAGGATTACGAGACATCCCCTCTGCGACCGTTTGGTCAATGCCAAGCGTGTAGAGAATATAGGTCAGTCTTGGTGCGATTTCAGCGATGTTCAATGATAACAAATCTAAGTATTGCGTACTGATGAGTAACTGGGAATAAAAGACATCATT
>JBBIMC010000073.1:0-7142 GCA_037444605.1 Mycoplasmatota bacterium
ATAAGTTTGATTATAGAAATAAAAAACTGCGCAGATTGCGCAGTTATTTCTTTATGGAGCGGGTGAGGGGAATCGGACCCCCGTCTCATGCTTGGCAAGCACGTGTAATAGCCACTATACGACACCCACGTCATCGTGCTTTTTCATAATAGCAAATTATTTCCCCACTGTCAAGATATGTTTACTCAAAAAGATATATTTTCTTATGCTTTTCATCCATCTATTCCTATTCATCCTTGAATCATGGGAAAGTTATAAATGGCGTATTTATTATATAATAAGATTAGTAGAATGTGATGAGGATGTCGACCATGAAAAGAAAGCACTCATTTTTAATCACTTTAGGGAAATATTTAGCCTTTGCGTTTTTGTTGGGCTATCTTTTCAGTTTCGTTATGTATCAAGGGTATTGGTATTTGGTTTTTGATGGTCTGAAAATGATTCCTTGGTACGCATGGATTTTAGGATTTATTCTCATCTTTTTCTTCACACTTCTCATTCATGAGCTGGGACATCTGATCGCGTTTTTAGTCCAAGGTGTAAAAATAAGAGCCTTATATCTTTTCATCTTTGTTTTTTATCGTTCTCTAAAGGGATGGAGATTTAAAATTCAGCCCAAGTTATGGTACCTAATCGGTGGCTTTGTGGTTCCTGATTTACCCATCATTGATGATGAGTCCACATATCAAAAATTGGTCATCAAATTTTCCAAAGCCTTGATCACCGCTCCCATCGTAACGATTGTGTTTATGATTCTCATGGATCTTATGTTTCTGATATCCACCTATCTCAAGGCTTCATCATCTTTTCTAGGTTGGCTATTTATGGGTGCGCTCTTCACTACACTCATTTCTCTGGTTTACATGAAAACATTCTCGTTATCCAATAAGTCATTCTATGGAGATTTTGTTGCTTACAGAAAGATCAAACAAGATTTAGTTTTTCAAGTGATCCAAATCGTGCAATATCAACAATTCAGTTTAGCAGATAATATGACCACACATCCTTTTCTCTATCAGAAATTATGCCAAATCATCGAACAAACAGAACTGAACACCTCATTATTCCATCAAATCCTTCTCATGCAATATGTTGAATATACGATTTATGAGCACATGCCCTATGCAGAAAGCATCACAGAAAAGCTTGATAAATACCCCAAAAACCACTTATATCGTACCTTAGAAGGTTTATCTCTACTCTATGATTATGCTGCATATCAATACAGCCTTGGACACGTGGGAAAAGCGTATCAAACCATTGACATGATTGCGAAGAAGGCAAATCAAAAAATCGATCAGAAGCAACGCAATTATCTTGATCTTAAATTTAGACACATTCTTCATCTATCTTATCATGAAGAAGAACTTGATCAAGAGCACATTGCTTTAGGCAAAGAAGAACTCTTTGAAGCCATCCTTGACCTTCATAAACTGCAAAAAGAGTCGCATCAACCCCTCCCTTTTCAAGAATGGTGGTGTGAGGTTAACTTACAAAACGACTCCGAAGAAAATAAAAACACCACCCAGGGTGATGTTTGATTGTTTCATGGTGCCCCCAGCGAGAATCGAACTTGCAATTCAGCCTTACCATGGCTGCGTTATACCATTTAACTATAGGGGCTTTTTACTCAGGCAATATCGATTTTAACTGAAATTAGAGAATAAGTCAATTAAAAAATAAAAAAACACGGAAATCCATTTCATTCATTAGAATTTGTGAAAATGAAGGTTGGATATGATATAATCATACATATTTCAAAAGAGGATGATGACGATGGCAAGAGCCTATCAAAGACCACTCAAAAGACGAGCAAGACATAAACGAAATATTACCTATGTCGCATGGGTTATTTTCATTATTGCTGCAGCTATAATCTATAATTCAACACAAGGTATCATCAATGATCCAACAGTACCCACATATAGCGCAGACCAAAACGAAGATGGTTATTATTATTATCAAACCGCAGGTTCAGGAGATTACTATTATACTGCCAATAATCTTATCGGTTCAGCTTTGCTCAGTGAGCTAAACGAAATCAGTAATGATCATCTAGATTTAGTACGTTATGCCGATGCGAAAGTACTGCTTGCTCTATCAGACTTAGACTTAGAAGATCCTTCCAAGGTGTGGAATATTTATAATGGAGATTTGGTCCAATCTGCATGGGATGGAGCCTCCTGGCATCGCGAACACGTTTGGCCCAATTCCCGTTTAGGAATCCCCAGAGTGGATGAATCTGAACGGAGCCAAGCTTCAGACTTGCACAATTTACGTGCCATTACACCCGCAATTAATTCTTCACGCAGTGACCGTTTTTATTCCGATGGTTCTGGAGAAGCGGGTACGACAGATGATGGAGGTTATTATCCTGGAGATGACCATAAGGGAGATGTCGCTCGCATCTTATTCTACATGGCAGTGACTTACGATTTTCTTATCTTGACCGATGAGGGTCTGGAAGATGAAACCTATCATTACACCATGGATGGGGTCAAAATGGGGAAATTATCCTTACTCCTTGAATGGCATAAAGAAGATCCTGTTTCTGATTTTGAAAGACAGCGTAATGCAGTGATTTTCGAACATCAAAAAAATCGTAATCCCTTCATCGATCGTCCAGAATATGCCCATCTCATCTGGGAAGGCAAAACGATCGGTCAATTGACAAAACCAGCAGAAACGCATGCAATAGATACCCCTTACTATTTGGAAAAGAAGGTGTGGTTTTATGACCTGTTACACACTTAATCCTGGGACGTACGCGATTGGGGATCCCGCCATTTTTGTTAAAAAAACCAAAGAAGGTGACGCATGGCTCACCCTCTTATGGGCGACCTTTTATAAAGATATGAACGCATTTCAACATCTTGACTTAAGTGGAATCACCTTCTACATCACCCGAACAGCGGAAGGGGATTACTATTATCGAGGCATAGGTACCGATACAGGAACACTTATGATCATCAAAATCGATGATTTTGACGATGAACGATTCCACTTTGCTAAAGAACAACAGGGCGTCAAGTATTTTAATACAGAGGTGGATGTATCCGTCTGTGTCGATCGGTTTAATCTCCATTTTTCAAATGGGATTGATGTGATTACAAATAGTGATGATATGATTTAGCCCTTAGGGCTATTTCTTTTTTTATCTTTTCAAGATGTGAAAAATGTGCTATAGTTTTTATGTGAGGTTTATCAGCGATGAAAATGATTTTACGACTTGTCAAACCATACTGGCGAATGCTTGTGATATCTTTATCCTTTAAATCTGTTGGCGCTTTAGCTGACCTTTTTTTGCCATGGCTCATTGCCTATATGATTGATACAGAGATTCCCCGGTTAAAAAGTGAGCCCAATGCGGAACTTACCTCACTTTATTTACTTGGAGGGCTCATGGTCATCATCGCATTTTTAGGACTCTATTTAAATGTTGCAGCCAACAGAAAAGCAGAAATGATTGCCGCACTTTCGGTTAAGGGATTAAGACATGATCTTTTTGCGAAAATCGAAAGATTATCCGCGTATCAAGTGGATCATTTAACCAGACCTTCACTCATTTCAAGAATGACCACAGATACCTATAATACGTATAATGCAACCGCGAGTATGCAACGCTTAGGGGTACGAGCTCCCGTTTTACTCATTGGTGGTATCTTGCTATCGTTATTACTTGATCCAGTATTAACCCTAATTATGGTTGGGATGCTCCCTTTAATTACGTTAATTGTCTATTATTCATCGAAGAAAGGGATCCCTCTTTATAAAGCAAGTCAAGGTTTTGTCGATCAGCTTGTCAGAAAATTAAGAGAATATATCTCAGGTGTCAGAGTGGTTCGTGCGTTATCGATGAGTGATTATGAGATCGAAGCTTTTGATAAAGCCAATCAAAACACAGTCAACGCTGAACTTAAGGCGAACATCACGATGGCCAAAATTAATCCCATGATGCATGCCGTGATGAACGTAGGTCTCGTCTTTGTTTTAATCGCCGGCGCTTATCGTCTTAATCAAGGACAAACACAGATCGGTCAAATCATGGCGTTTGTTACCTATTTTACGATCATATTGAATGCGATGATGTCGATCACGCGTGTCTTTGTTTTATCCTCTAGAGCGACAGCCTCAGGTGATCGTATCGATGAAGTGCTCAATATGCCGATCGAACTTAAAGATGGCACTGAATCGATTCAAAGAGATGATACGATCCCACATATTGAGTTTAGAGATGTTTCTTTCTCTTATAATCAAAAGGAAAGCAATCTTAAACATGTAAGCTTTAAGCTCTATCAAGGTCAATCACTCGGTATTATTGGGGCGACAGGTTCAGGAAAGACGACCATTATTCATTTACTCATGCGCTTTTATGAAGTGGATGAAGGTGAAATCTTGATTTATGGACAAAACATCAAGACGCTTAAACAAGATGAACTCAGACGTTCCATTGGCGTTGTTTTTCAAAATGATTTAATCTTTGCGGATAGCATTTTTGGAAATATTCAATTCAATCGTGAAGGGATCTCGAATCAAGACATCGAAGTCGCCACCAAAGTTGCGCAAGCAGAGTTTATCTACGACAAAGAAGATGAAATGGAACATCGCATGGCACAGCGTGGGATGAATCTTTCCGGTGGTCAAAAACAACGTGTTCTCATCGCCCGTGCCGTTGCAGGTAAGCCTGAAGTCATCATCTTGGATGATGCATCCTCTGCACTGGATTACAAAACCGATATGAACATGCGTTTAGCTCTTAAAAAAGAAATGCAGCATACGACAAAAATCATTATTGCACAACGCATTTCGTCACTTAAAGATTCGGATCTTATCTTGCTCATTGATGATGGAGAAATCATTGCCTCAGGAACGCATGACGAGCTTATGAAATCTTCCTCTATCTATCAAGAGATTGCTTACTACCAGTTAGGGGGTGAGCCATCATGATGTATGCAGGAAAACAAGGAAGAGGACGAAATGACGGTTCTGATCGCGTTAAAAATCGTAGTTACGTGTTGAAACGTCTCTGGAAATATCTCTATTTTTATCGTCGAAAACTCTATTTAGCCCTTCTTTTTACACTGATCACCAACGCACTTTCTCTGGTCGGTCCCTATCTTACTGGAGAAACCATTGGTGCGATGGAAAATGGTGTAGATTTTGGTAAAGTCTTTTTCTTTGGTGGATTGATGATTGGCTTCTATTTACTTTCTGCCCTCATCAGCTATATTCTATCTGTCCAAATGACGAAGATTTCACAAAGCGTGACCTATAAGATGCGTAAAGATTTATTTGAAAAGCTCAATCATGTCTCGATTAAATATTTCGATCAAAACCAAACGGGAGATATCATCTCTAGGATGAGTTATGATATTGATACCATCAATACATCACTCGCCAATGATGCCATCCAAGTATTTACATCGATCATCACGGTCATCATCTCACTTATCATGATGTTCATCATGTCAAAAGTACTGATCTTAGTCTTTGTCTTAACGATACCTATTTCGATTACAATCACTAAAGTCTTATCCAAGATTGTCAAGCAGAAATATCGGATTCGTAATCAAAAATTAGGTGAGATGAATGGATTTGCTGAAGAGATGATCACAGGTCAGCGGACGATTCAATCTTATGTCCAAGAAGATGCAGTGCTCCATCGCTTTGATCAAATCAATGAAGAAGCGACCACCGCATCCTATCAATCTGGGTATTATTCAACCTCAGTGGGTCCTTCAGTGAACTTTGTTTCCAACTTATCGGTTGCCCTTGTGGGTGTCTTTGGAGGAATTCTTTATTTCTTCTCGCAGATTACCTTAGGAAACTTAACCAGTTTCACCTTATATTCGAGACGTTTTTCTGGTCCGATCAACTCATTATCCAATATTATGGCGGATATCCAAAGTGCTCTTGCTGCTGCTGAACGTGTGTTTCATGTCATCGATCACGAAAATGAGCCTCAGGATATCGAGGATGCCATTAATTATGAACAGGTGAAGGGTAAAGTCAAATTTGATCACGTCACCTTTGGGTACACTGAACAACCAGTACTCAAGAACGTAAGTTTTGTTGCCGAACAAGGAAAAGTCATTGCGATTGTCGGACCGACAGGGGCTGGCAAGACCACATTAGTTAACTTACTCATGCGTTTTTATGATGTGAATGAAGGAAGAATCTATCTCGATCATCTTGAAACACGCACACTTACACGAAACAGTCTCAGACGTGCATTCTCGATGGTTTTACAAGATACATGGATCTTCCACGGCACGGTTCATGACAATATTGCCTATGGTAATGGTGAGGTCAGTCGAATGGAAGTGGAAGAAGCCGCGAAGAAAGCGCGCATCCATTCCTTCATCAGCCATCTACCCAACGGGTACGATACGATCTTGACAGATGAAGGTCTTAACATCTCCAAAGGACAGAAACAATTACTCGTGATTGCTCGTGCCATGCTTTCAAAAACAAAGATGCTGATCTTAGATGAAGCGACGTCTAATGTTGACACGCACACCGAAGTTCAGATTCAAAAAGCGATGTTGGCACTCATGGAAAATAAGACCACATTCGTGATTGCACACCGTTTATCCACCATCCAAAATGCTGATTTAATCCTCGTCGTGAAAGAAGGCGACATCATTGAACAGGGAAACCATCAAGCACTCATGGAAAAACAAGGCTTTTATTATGAACTATACCAAAGCCAATTTGCTTAAACATTATTTTGCAAATTATATTCTTGTAATTTAACTACCCAGTGTGTATAATGGAAATAGGCATGAAAGTGTCAAGTATAAATTTAAGGAGTAACAGAATGAAAGGCGTAGTAAAATGGTTTGACGCTGACAAGGGATATGGTTTTATCTCTTCAGCTGAAGGTAAGGACATTTTTGTACACTACAGTGCAATCCAAATTGAAGGGTACAAAACATTAGCAGAAGGCGACCAAGTAGAATTCGAAGTCAAGAACGGCGACCGCGGCCCACAGGCAGCAAACGTTCGTAAGGCGTAATAATTTTAAAGGTAATGGGGACTCTTAACCGAGTCCCCCTTCTATTTTTTAATGCCATTTTTTTGAAGGAAAACGCTTTTATTCGTTTTTTGGTTGACATATCATTCAATGATTGTTACAATGA
>JBBIMC010000074.1:0-4089 GCA_037444605.1 Mycoplasmatota bacterium
GTCGCATACGATATGCCAAAGGCTTCATCATCATCACCTATAATAGATTATAGCACACTTGCTTAAAAGGGGAAAATGAGATAAAATAAGACAATAACAGTGAAACCTTTTTTTCTAAAAAAGGGCACTCAGGAGGTTATTTGATGGATCTTAAAAAATATATTGCTGATGTACCTGATTTTCCTAAGAAGGGGATTCTCTTCCGTGACATCACACCATTAATGCTTGATGGAAAAGCCTACAGTTATGCAGCTAAAGCATTTTCCACGTTTGCAAGAGAAAAGAAAGCTACCTTGATCGTCGGACCTGAGGCGAGAGGTTTCATTTTTGGTTGTCCAGTAGCTACAGAATTGTCAATCGGTTTTGCTCCAGTAAGAAAACCAGGCAAATTACCAAGAGATTATGTCAGTGTATCCTATGATCTCGAATATGGTTCAAATGAACTCTGTTTGCACGCTGACGCTGTAAAAAAAGGTGACCGTGTCTTAATTATCGATGATTTACTTGCGACAGGTGGTACGATGGACGCAACCATAAAACTCGTCGAAAAATTGGGTGGCGAAGTCGTGGGTTTAGCGTTCTTAATCGAACTTGCAGACCTTCACGGTCGTGATAAACTTTCTGGTTACGATATTTTAACATTGATTACCTATTAAATAAGGAGATTTCATGACAGATCCTTTATGGAGTTCGTTAGTTGAATCCTTTGATTCATACATTAAGCGTGAATCAGACATTAAGCTTATTGAAAAGGCTTATTTTTTGGCTAAGGAAAAACATGAAGGACAGATGCGTAAGAGTGGAGAACCCTATATCACCCATCCCGTAGCAGTCGCGAAAATTATCGCCGATCTCCACGGAGGTCCAGCAACAATTATTGCAGCCCTCCTCCATGATACAGTCGAAGATACGACATTATCCCTAAAAGATGTCGAAAATGGCTTTGGTCTTGATATCGCACAGCTCGTGGATGGAGTTACGAAGATAGGGAAACTATCCTTTAATCAAAAGGTGTCACAAGCTGATAACCACCAAAAGATGTTATTGGCGATGGCCAAAGACATTCGTGTCATCTTAATCAAAATTGCCGATCGACTCCATAATGTGCGAACACTTGAGTCGATGACACCAGAAAAACAATACAAAATCGCAACAGAAACGCTAGAAATCTATGCCCCACTTGCCCATCGACTAGGGATTTTTAGAATTAAGGCAGAACTTGAAGACCGTTCACTCCGTTACACCGATCCACCGATGTATTATCGTGTATCCAACATGATTCAAGCTAAAAAAGCGGAACGAGAAGCTTCGATTGAGCAAGTCATTTCGAACATAAAGCTATTATTTGAAGCGAGTGAACTCAATGATTTTGAAATCAAAGGGCGTATCAAGAACATTTTTTCTATCTATAAGAAAATGGTTCGTGATGAAAAACAATTTGAAGATATCTATGACTTATTAGCGGTTAGAATTATCGTCGATAAGGTTGAAACATGCTATCAGGCACTCGGCATTATCCATGCGAATTTTACCCCGATTCCACGTCGTTTTAAAGACTATATCGCTGTACCAAAGCCCAATATGTATCAATCACTACATACGACAGTACTGTCCGATGATGGAACCCTCTTTGAAGTTCAGATTCGTACGCCAGAAATGGATCAGATTGCTGAATACGGGATTGCTGCTCACTGGGCATATAAAGAAAATAAAACATATTCCAAAGAAAGAGAACAATTTGAAATCGCTCAGAAGCTCAAATGGTATGGTGAACTTCTTAAAATGAGTGAAGATAGCGATGAAACTTCTGCAAGTGCTGAAGAGTTTGTCGGTACCATTAAAGGTGATATCCTTGATGCCAATGTATATGTGTTTACGCCAAAAGGAGAAGTTATTGAGCTTCCCAAAGGATCAACACCCATCGATTTTGCGTATCGAATTCATACAGATATCGGGAATAAAATGGTTGGTGCGATTGTAAACAATCGTATTGTGACGCTTGACTATGAACTTAACACAGGCGATATCGTTAGTGTTAAGATTAATAAAAACTCACAAGGTCCATCAGAGGACTGGCTAAAAATTGCGAAGTCACAGCATGCACGACATAAAATCAAAGGATTTTTAAATAAACTTAATCGTGATTCACTCATTCAGATGGGGAAAGATGCCCTCGATCGTGAAATGGTCGCAAATAAGGTGACAGAACCTCAACTTGATGATGCCTTTGTTAAAAAGCATTTTGAAAAGAACATGATTACCAATGTTCCAGACATGCTTCTTGAAATAGGCAAAGGAAATCTAAGTCCTAAAACGGTTGTCAGCAAATTCCTCGGTCTTGAAGTCGATCCCCAAGTCCTCTTGCAACGTCAGATGGAAAAAGCTGCAAAACAGCTTACCACACACAGTGAAACTGGCGTGATCATTGAAGGGCTTTCCTCACCACAACTAAAGCTTGCCAATTGTTGCCTACCGATTCCCGGAGAACCCATCATCGGTTACGTCACAAAGAACTCAGGCATTGTCATCCATGCAACGTTCTGCCCTAATTGTCGACAATTTGAAGACAATCGCTTGATTGAGGCTTTTTGGTCTACAGAAGTCACAAGAAAATACGCAACATGGATTAAATTAATCGGTGGTGCAAAGGCAACTCTGCTTTCTGAAGTCGTCAATACGGTGAATGCTTCACAAATTGCGATCGCTGAAGTCAATGCGATGACAACATCGACCCTCGAAATGATTATCAAGATTAAAGTATCTGTTAATAATAGTGCTCAACTTCAAACACTCATGGTCAATTTACGCAAAATCAGTGAAATCTACACGGTGGAGCGTGACTTTAAATGAGATTAGTCGTCCAACGAGTATTAGAAGCGAATGTTCAAGTTGATGGAAAGCTCATAGGTGAGATTAAGCGTGGGTATTTGATCTATATTGGCATCAAAACCACCGATACTTTGGAGCATGCCGAAAAAGCGGCGACGAAAGTTCACAATTTACGTGTTTTTGAAGATGAACAGGGCAAGATGAATTTACCTTTATCATCCATCAATGGATCAATTCTCGCTATTTCTCAATTCACACTTTATGGTGATACCAAAGGAAATAATCGCCCTTCATTTATCCTAGCAGCTCGACCAGAACAAGCCAATCCGATCTACGAACATTTTTGTCACCTTTTGGCATTGAATCATCCTGTACAAAAAGGTATATTTGGTGCAGATATGAAGGTCTTTTGTATCAATGATGGACCAGTGACAATCATGATCGATATCGATTGACAAAAAGCACCTTTTACGTTATCATAAATATGTAATTTCATCGTCTACGAAAAAGGGAATCCACTAAGGATTGTGACACCTTTGGAGACACTATCGAAAAATGAGGGCTAGACGATGCGTCTAGAACTAAGGTGGTACCGCGTAAACTTTACGTCCTTAGATTTTTTAAGGACGTTTTTTATTTGAAGGAAGCGACATGAAAAGACCCTATCGGCATATGCCAACGCTAACATTTGGAAATTACATGCTTCGCACGATCAAACGCTCGGATGCTAACGATATGTTTGATTATGGGAAAGATGAAGAGGTCACAAAGTTTTTGACCTGGGGACCTTTTACCGATGTGAGAGAGGCTAAACTATCAATCAAAGAGATATTCTTTCCAAGATTACGTCAAAAACTCCCTATTGGTTATGCGATTGTGGATACCCTAAAAAACAAAATGATCGGGACGATTGATTTTCACACAAAGCACCTCAATGGGGCTGAAATTGGGTATGTACTCCATAAAGATTATTGGAATTTAGGGATTATGTCACAAGCATTAAATTTGCTCATCCATGTTGGTTTTGAACATTTAAACTATGACAAAATCACGATAAAGCATCTCAAAAGTAACATCGCTAGTCAAAAAGTTATTGAAAAGAGCCCATTTATTAAAATAGCTGAAGAACCCATGGTCTTGAAAAAATGGCATGGCACGATTAACGATGACCTATATATTTATGAATTAACAAAGGAGACTTATTATGGCCGTAAACAAAGTTAAAGGAACCTATGATGTATTACCAAGTGAATCCTATCG
>JBBIMC010000074.1:4099-4335 GCA_037444605.1 Mycoplasmatota bacterium
AAGATAAAATACGCTCGATTTTAGCGCTATATAACATTAAGGAAATGCGCACACCCATTATGGAATATAGCGAAGTATTCCATCGTCAATCTGAACTTTCTGACATGGTGACCAAAGAAACCTATGACTTTGATGATCGTGGTGATCGTAAACTGACGCTTCGCCCTGAAGGAACCGCTGGTATCATTCGAAGCTACGTTGAAAATAAGCTCTATGCTACTCAAGAACTTGAAAAA
>JBBIMC010000074.1:4345-7033 GCA_037444605.1 Mycoplasmatota bacterium
GTCCTAATTTCCGTTATGAAAGACCTCAAAAAGGTCGCTATCGTCAATTCTATCAATTTGGCGTCGAAGCGATTGGTGCACTCGACCCTGCACTCGATGCTGAAATGATTATTCTATCTTATGATTTTATCAAGCGTCTAGGATTAAAAGGTGTCTCTGTACGAATTAATACCTTGGGCGATGATGAGTCAAGAAAAGCTTACCAAGAGGCACTGACACGTCATTTTGAGCCTCATAAGGCCACGCTTTGTGAGGATTGCCAAGCGAGATTAGTTAAAAATCCGTTGCGTATCTTGGATTGCAAAGTGGACCAAAAGCATGAAGCCATCATCAAAGCACCAAGCCCACAAGATTATCTTAATGAATCCTCAAAAGCCTATTTTAAACACGTATTATCCCACTTAACAGCTGCGAAAATTCATTATGAGATCGCCCCACGTTTAGTCCGTGGACTCGATTATTACAGTCACATCGTCTTTGAGATTGAAGCAGATATTGAGGGATTTGGTGCACAAAATGTGTTAGGTGGCGGTGGACGCTATCAAAAACTCGTGAAAGAGTTGGGTGGACCCGATCTTGGTGGCATTGGCTTTGCCTTTGGGATGGAACGTTTACTCATGGCTTTAGAGGCTGAAAGCATTGAGCTAACCGCTGAAAAACCTTTAGATGCATTCGTCATCGTATTTAACGAGGATATCAGACCCACAGCGACTCAGATTTTGTATCAACTTAGACAGGCAAATTATATCGCTGACATGAATTACACGCAAAAAGCCTTTAAAGGTCAGCTTAAGCAAGCACTAAGACTTAATGCAAAATATCTCATCATTTTAGGTGAAGATGAATATCAAAAAGGTGTGGTTGCGATCAAGAACACCACCACAGAAATTCAAGAAGAAGTTCCCTTTTCACGCATTACGCACTATCTAAAAGAAAACGTAGGAAAATAATATGCTAACTTATACCCATCATAATAACGAAATCACAATTAAGCACTTAAATCAATCTGTTCATCTTAAGGGATGGGCTGCAAAAGTCAGAAATCTCGGAGGATTAATCTTTATTGACCTTCGTGACCGTTTTGGCATCACACAGCTTGTAATCAAGCCTGAAAATCCCCTATATGAACAGGCACTTAAAATCAAAAATGAATATGTTCTTGACATTAAAGGTGTTGTCATTGAACGCGAAAGTAAGAATCCCAACCTTTTCACAGGCGATGTTGAAGTTGATGTGACAGAACTTTCAATCTTGAATACCGCAGAAACACCTCCTATCATTGTTGCCAATGATACTGACGCTTTAGAAGAAACACGATTGAAGTATCGTTATTTAGACTTGCGTCGACCAGTCATGCAAAATTTCTT
The DNA here is from genome assembly GCA_037444605.1 of Mycoplasmatota bacterium. Taxonomy (GTDB): domain Bacteria; phylum Bacillota_I; class Bacilli_A; order Acholeplasmatales; family Acholeplasmataceae; genus Peloplasma. The sequence continues at coordinate 5,713 of JBBIMC010000074.1, forward strand.
GATGAAACGACATCAAATCACACAGGCGATTAGAGAAGTTTTAGTAGGTGAAGGTTTCTATGAGATGGAAACACCCATTTTAGGAAAATCAACACCTGAAGGAGCACGCGATTACCTCGTTCCCTCACGTTTATATCCAGGGACGTTTTATGCTCTTCCCCAATCACCACAAATCTATAAACAGCTCTTCATGGTTGCAGGGATGGAAAAATACTTCCAAGTCGCACGTTGTTTTAGAGATGAAGACTTACGCGCAGACCGTCAACCTGAATTTACACAAATCGATATCGAACAATCCTTTGTCGATATGGAAGATATTCAAGGTTTAATTGAACGCATCATGAAGCACACCTTTAAAAAAGTGCTTAATATTGACGTAGAAACTCCATTTATCCGTATGTCTTATCAAGAGGCTATGGAACGGTTTGGTTCGGATAAACCCGATTTGCGTTACGGTTTAGAGATATTTGATGTTAAACCTCACTTAAAAGGCGTTGAAATTCCATTTTTTCAAGGAAAAGAACATATCCGTGGACTTATTTTAGAGCAAGGTTCCACAGTGACGCGCAAGCGGATTGATCAATACACAGACGTGGTCAAAAAGAACCATGGTGAAGCACTTGCTTATTTACGTCTTCAGGATGGACAGTACTCTGGTTCCATTGTTAAGTTCTTCAACGAACAAGAATTAAAACAATTACCGCTTAAAGAAGGGAACATTTTGTTCATCGTTCCAGGTTTATTTGACCATGTGTCATCAGCCCTTGGTGCGCTCCGTATCGAACTTGCCGATGAGTTTAAAATGATTCCTGAAAATACCTATAAATTCCTTTGGGTTGTCGATTGGCCACTTTTAGAGTATAGTGAGGAAGAACAACGCTTTTATGCGAAGCATCATCCCTTTACTGCTCCAGTGGATCCTGAAGTCCTTAGAAACGACCCAAAGAATGCCATGGCTAAAGCCTATGATATCGTCTTAAATGGATATGAAATCGGTGGTGGATCCATCCGTATCCATCGTCAAGAAGTACAACGCTTAATGTTCGATACGCTTGGATTATCAAAAGATGATATCAACCATCGCTTTGGTTTCTTTGTCGATGCTTTAAAATATGGCACACCACCTCATGGTGGGCTCGCATTAGGGCTTGACCGCGTGGTGATGCTGATGACGAATACGACCAACATCAAAGATGTTGTTGCATTCCCCAAGACTCAGAGCGCAAAAGATGTCATGATGCAAGCACCGAGTGATGTGGATGCTATTCAGCTTAATGAATTAAATATTAAAGTAGGTGAAGTGAAATGAAAAAAATAACCC
>JBBIMC010000075.1:0-6965 GCA_037444605.1 Mycoplasmatota bacterium
GAACGAAGATGCCAGTCCCAAAGACGAGATATAAGGTCTCAAATAACGCATCAACATAAAGTTCTATTGCTCGTGCATCAAGCATATAAAGATACCTCGATTCTTTGGTCATTCAAGTACTGAATCGCTCTTTTTAGATCATCGCCATGAATTTCTACATAAAGATAGCCAATCCATTCTTCTTGAATCTTTAGTGTCTTGGCAAACAAAATATTGACGTCAACATGATAGATTTTGATCATGTTGGATAAGATGGCTTCACCACTATTTTTCTGATCATAGATCAATTCATAAGCAATGACATCTTTTGGTTTATCATAGGTTAGACTATGAACGAGTGCTTTTGTTTTCGGATGAAGTGGGTGAGTGAATATAGCTTTAATTGGTTGATCTTCAATAATCTCACCTTTATCCATGATGATAACACGGGTACATAAATCCTTGATAACATCGATTTGATGGCTGATAAAAACGATGGTTACTTTTGTTTTTTGTTGAACCTCTTTTAAAAGATCGATAATCTCATTAGAAGTTTCTTGATCAAGGGCAGAGGTCGCCTCATCGCATAATAAATATTTGGGTTTATTTGCTAATGCTCGTGCGATACCTAAACGTTGTTTTTCTCCTCCGGAGAGTTCATTTGGATAGCGATGCTCTTTGCCATTTAAACCGACTAATCCAAGAAGATCATGAATGCGCTTATCAATGTACTCTTTTGGGTAATAACCAATCGTTAAAGCTAGTTTGATGTTGTCATAAGCATTCATGGAATAAATCAGATTGAAATGCTGAAAAATCATTCCGATGGAGTGACGCATTCGATTGATATCCTTTTGTTTTAAACTAAAAAGGGATACTCCATCAACGAAAACTTCACCTGTCGTAGGTTTTATTAAACCATTTATGATGCGAAGTAGAGTGCTCTTCCCCGCACCACTCTTGCCAACAATCCCTAAAATTTCTCCATCATGAATGGATAAACCTGTGAGTTTGAGTACAGTCAAAGTTTCTTTCTTTTGCTGATAAGTTTTTGATATATCGATTAGTTCAATCATGTGAGACTCCTTTAGAAAAACAAAACCTATCGCAAGCGATAGGTCATAATAGATCTCATATGTGTCCATCGCTTATAGCTTTACCACCTTGTTTTTACCGGTTGGTAGACGTTCACAGAGCTATATCTCTCCCGTCTTCTTGATAGTTTTTGATTAAATTATCCTTATTGTAACATGCGCCGATAGGGGAATCAAGATAAGAATGATTGAAATCGTTTACACCTCAGATGGGTCTCGATGTGGGTAAACACCATAAATCAAAACTTCGCCTTCATTTTTAAGAGTATCGATCACATGCAGGATATGATCGACTTGAACATCTTTCGCGATGAGGTCGATGTAGAAATGATAATGGCCCATTTTTGATTTTGTTGGTCTACTCATGATGGATGTTAAATTGATATTTTGTTTTTTAAATACACCTAGTAAATCATAGAGTAATCCAGGGCGATCTATTTTAGGTGTAACTACCAGGGATATGCGCATATCTTTGGTAAGGTGATATTCTTCTTTTTTACCTACTAAGATAAATCTTGTCCAATTCTCAGTGGTATCTGTCACGTGATGCTTGATCACGATGTCGCTCTCATCGATCATATGTGATGGGATAATCGCAGCATCTCCTTCATGCTTCTTTTTCATCTGATGATAACCTTGGATATTGTTATCCATCACATGAATTTTGACATGATCGAGAGTTCCAATGAGTTTTTGACATTGTCCTTTAGCAGCAAATTGAACATAAAGGTTTTTGATATCATTGAGCAATGTGGTGTGTCCGATCAGTGCGAAATCAATCGCTAATTGAACCTGATCAATAATGTAGAGGTGATGCTTGATCAATCCATCTAATGAGGGTTGGATATAGCCCTCCAAAGTATTTTCAATTGGTATAATCGCATAATCATGTTGATCAAGATGCTTTAATACTTTTTCAATGGAGTCTTGATATGTTACTGTATCTTTATCGCTTTTAAAATGCTGATACGCTAAATCTGAGAATGTTCCTTCAGGTCCTAAAACGATGTATTTCATGTGATCATCTCCTGATATTTAGTCTTGATTGTAGCATGATTTTTACTTTTTTGCGAAAAATTATGAAATAATCGACTTTTTTCTCAGTTAATTATTTCAATTTTCTTACGACGTGCTATCATAAAAATAAGAAGATCAAACTAAATAAAAGGAGCTCATTTATGGAAAAGATTAAAACAGCCTTTTTAGACATGCTGAACAACAACAAGATGAAGCTTTACATGTTTATCCTTTACACGGTCACATTTTTATTTTATTGGTTAGGTACTTATTTACCTTTCATGATTGATCCAACGATTATCAATGGACGTGCATCATTAAGTGATTTACCCTTAGGTGGCATTTTCATTACCGTCTATCTTGTGTTATTCCTATTAACACTTTTCTTCTATGTTCTCGGTGATAAGAAAATGCGTTTATTCTTTATCCTGACCGCAGTCGTTATGACATTATTCTATCTTTTCGGTGCGATTGGGAAAGGTGCTTTTCCCGATTCTAAAGGTGGTTTAGGTACGTTTATTACATTCTTATTTTTCATACTTGCCTGGGTAGAAATTTTCGCAAGTAAGTTCATTGAAAAATTGATTGCAAAAAATGTTCCTAAAGTTCTAGAAAAAATTGAGTCTCTCAAAAAGGAAGAAGCTCAAGATACGATCGCTGAAGTCAATGTGGAAGAACCTGCAGCTAAACCTGCAGCTGAAGAAAAACCGGATGCAGTAGAACCTGCTGAAGAAAAACCTGAATAATCATAAAAATAAGCCATCGTTTATCGATGGTTTTTCATAGATATTAGAAAGTTTGTTATAATGGATTTACCTATCTACTTTTTCGGGGGCACCATGATTAAGAAAGTCACAGAACAAGGTATCAATCAAGCAGTACGTTACGCATTAAAAATGAATCAAGTTGAGGAAATGAAATCCTCATTTTTATCTAGTAAACGGAGTTTGGTTAAGAAGGATTTTGTCGATCTTTTCTCTCATAATGAACACCTTATTTTAGGTGACTATCAGCGTTTTAGTATGCGGGGATTGATCGTTTGCTATAAGCATCCTCATCAAGACTTTATGGATTGTGCGGGTCCATTTTATGATGATTTGACTGTCGGTCAAGCTTTGATTGAAGAAGTCCTTAACCAGACATCTTTCTCACAAAATGTGATTTTCTTTTTTGATCATCGACATCAAGAACTTATCAAACTTATCAAATCCTTCGGAGGATATCTTCAAGGTGATGAAAGTCAACTCATTTTAAAAAGAGGTCAAGAAAAGAATATATCCCTCAGTAAAGCCATTCAAGTTTATGATGCATCACATCTTTCTTGGCTAAAGATGACTCACGACCAACTTTTCCCCGATAGTTATATCCCGATGGATGATGTCTTATCCATGAAAGATAGTTCAAGACAAACCTACTTAATTTTCGAGAATCATCACCCTGTTGGATATTTGATTTTAAAATCATATCCAGATTTCCTTCAACGAAAAACCATCGAAATGATTGGCGTCATTGAAGAATACCGTCATAAAGGCTATGGTAGAGCACTGCTATCCTTCGCCATTCGAGAGTGCTTTTTAGATCCTAGAGTCACCTCGATTGATCTGATTGTTGAAAATGTGAATACCCATGCTTTAAACTTATATACAAATCTCGGTTTTCAAGTGTTAAGAACGAATGTCAATATGATGATTGCTAAAAAAAGATAGACCAACCATTAGGTTGGCCTTTTTGTTAACCTCTTACGATTCTAAATCCAAGATCAATCGCAGTATGATAGGGATTTATATAGCGCACTTGATCAATCACATCATTGTTAAGAAAACTACCTCCACGAAGTGCCACTCCTGATACATTAATTCCAAAAACGAATTCACAGACATTTCCGCTCATATCATATAATCCTAATTCATTAGGTGATTTTGTTGCGACTTCATACACACGTTCATTGCTATTTTGTAGTAACCATGCGTAATCTACGGCTTCATGAAGCGATGATGTCATCCCACTAAATAATGTTCCTATGGTCCAAAATTGTTCCCTTGTTTGGATGAGCTGATCGTTAAGTTCTTCGGCCAAGGTAAGTCTTGCAGCCATGTCCCACTCTTCAGAAGTTGGTAAACGATAACCATTTGCATCGCTCATATACATCAACAAATCAATCTGATTAACATCGCGAATGGGCATATTCGAATTAAAATCTAAATAGACTTCATCTAATCCTTCCTTATTTGATAATGCATTCAACCAAACAATAACATCATAATAACTTATCGTCGTGACTGGATATGCGGTGTTTTCTCTTGGTGTTGAACCCACAAACCCTGCGATACCGTCTCTTCCTGGGTTATTAAAACTATAGCCATGATCAATTGCCCATTGATAAACTTCATACCATAAGTCATATGTTGTTTCAGTCTCAGACATCCAAAAACCACCTTCGACATAGGTAAACACAGTCCCTTCAGAGGTTCTGTTAGGCACATCATAAAACGTGTTTGACTCTCCAATAGGTTTCATGGGCATAGGATCCCATAATGCATTTAGTACTGTATTTTCATCTGGAGTATTCGTGATGGTTCTATACGTATCATCTAGATACCATCCACCAAAATACTCATTATCCTTTGTCGTGATATAAGAATCTAACGATGATCCATAAGGAACCATGATGGGATCCACAGCCGTTCCTCCTTTAGGGTCAAACGATAAGCTGATCATCGTGGGTTGTTCTACCCATTTTGCATAGATGGTAACATCGCCGAGATAAGGACTAAAATATAAATCATTTGCAGTGATGGGTGTAAGAAAATTTTCATCTAGATACCATCCTGCAAAAATGTATCCTTCTTTCGTGGGATTGACTGGTAGTTGTACTTTCTCAGTTTGAAGATAGACCTGAGGATCAATGAAATTTCCTCCATTGGTTTCAAAGTAAAACGTATATACTTCATCTGTTGTATCATCATCATCAAAAAGAATAATCCCCGTGACTGTAAAACCAATGATTAAAACAAAAAGGACTACCCACCACACGAAGGTTGATTTTCTGTAGCGTCCTGGTCGATGTTCAAAATTCCCATTAACCTTTTTCATCTGCTGTTTCATAAGTTCACGTTGATCTTCATTCTTTTCAGCAGCATTACTCCAGTAGGCTTGATTAGGATCTTGAGTACCTGACGTTCTATATGGCATATTGTTCCCCCCAAAAAATATATTATTTTTGATTATTCGCGATTATTATATATCTATTTTGTTGAATTGTCAATGTTTTCAGGCAAAACGATAATCACTTTGGTCAATAATGACTTGGAAACCAACCTTTTTGTACACACGATTCGATATCGGATTCGATTTATCAACATAAAGCGTCACATACTGATATCCCATATCAAAGGCGATTTTTGTTAAATGATAGGCGACAGACATCCCATATCCCTTTCCTCGGCTTAAAGGTTCAGTGTAAACAAGTGTGATGGCAATACCTTTTTTCATAGGGCGAGTGAGTAAACCCATCGCTCGAGGAATGTGATGATCATCCAAGATAATATAACTCTGTTTCTTTGCTATGCGTTCCATATTCTTCTGATGAATGATCGACGAATCGGGAATCTCATGAAGGGCTTCTTTTTGAAATTCACAGGTCCAGCGATCCATGAATGTTAGATCGATTTCCTTAGCCAATCGGCATGTCACTGATGGTAGTTTCACAGGATTTAGCGTACGAATTTCCATAATATCCATCGACAAATAGAGATGGTAATCCCTACATGAAATTATTTTAAATTGTTCTGAAAAAGATCTTGCAAACCAGTCTGGAGCATTAATCCCAGGTATATTTGAAACTTTTTGATAAACATCTTTAGCAAATATCGTCATTTCTTCATCACTGATTGGTTTGAGCGGATGAACAACGAGATTGTATGGTGGTCGATAAATAAAGATGACAACAATATTCTCTTGTTCACGAACAAAACCAAAAAATGCCTGATCCTCAGGATGATCTTTCAAAGCATTCGCATTGGTGATCATGAGTTGATAATAGACCTCATCATTGTCAAAGAATCTTTGACATGATTCTATCCACTCATGAATCGATGAATAAAACACAGTTTTCATAGTAACCTCGAAATGATAATGTTATTATAACATAGGCAAAGAGGTAAAAATCAGTTACAATGAAGATAAAGGAGTGATCATGATGATAAAACGTATTGCCCATGTCGCCTACTTGGTGAATGACATGAAGAAAACCTTAGCATTTTATGAACTAGCTTTCGGGTTTAAACCTAAATTTACCTTAGAAGATGATCAAGGAAAACCATGGATTGTCTATGTTGAAGTCGCAAAAGAACAGTTTATCGAATTATTCTACACGAATGATAAGGTTGCATTCCAACCTCATCAAACGTATAATCACCTCTGTTTTGAAGTCATCCATCTAAAAGAGTTTGTTGCTTCACTAAAAGAAAAGGGCATCAAAATCAAGCATGATGTGATCTTAGGAAAAGATAACAATTATCAAGCCTGGATTGATGACCCCGATGGAAATCCCATTGAACTTATGGAATATGGGAAAGATGCACTACAGCTAAAATAAAATGTGCGAATCGCACCTTTTTTCTTTGTTATATTTCGATGAAACGATGGATAAGTCCAGCAAGCGCACCACCTAAGAGAGGTGCTAATAAGTAAACCCAAACCTGTGATAAGGCTGTACTACCCGCAAAAAGCGCTGGTGCTAATGAACGCACAGGATTAAGTGAAGCTCCTGAAACAGGTCCACCAACGAGGATAAGACCAATCAATGACACACCGACAATAATCGCCATAAAGGGTTGTAAAGCAGGTTTTTTTGACGTGGTTAAGATGGTAAAT
>JBBIMC010000076.1:0-6919 GCA_037444605.1 Mycoplasmatota bacterium
CTAAAGCATTATATTCCTTAGGAGAAGCAAGTTCATCGCTCGTTAAAGAGTACACGCGAATTGAGAAAACAGCAGATATATTAGCTAAAAACTATAGTGGATGGTTTGAAAAAACAGAAAATAAAACATACCGACTGAGTGAAAAAGGACGTCGTTCACTCGATGAATTTCTCTTTTAAAAAAGAAAAAGCGCTGTTGCGCTTAATCAAGAATTTGGTCATCCCATTGGATTAGGAAATCGATGAGCTCACTGTATTTAGGACTTCTTGCTTGTCTGACATAAAAACCACTGGTTGCCATGCCTAAGAGAAGAGCTTCATTAGGCTTTAGACCTAATAATAAACCAAAGACAAAGCCTGCATTAAAGTTATCTCCAGCACCGGTTGTGAGTTTTGGTTTTTGAGCCAAAGGACCAAATTCATGTTCGAAACGTTCGTTCACGATGCAGCATGATTGATCGACAGGATGGATGACAACACCATAAATATTTAAATATTGATACAGGCGAGTATTAAGATCTTCTAAGGTCACGTCATGATCAATCAATCGAAGCACACGAGCGACATCGTAGGCTTCTTTTTTATTGAGACCTAAAACGACATTGAACCAGGGGTTAAATGATTTAAGATGATCGAGTGCATTTTTGATTTCATCATGTTCACGTTTTTCAGGATCGGCAAGATCGACAAAGAAAATGGGTTTATTGTCTCTTTTCTTGAGTTTAGGCAAGATATTGGTTCTAAGTTTAATCCATAGATCTGTCATATGAGGAATCATCGACCAGTTTACCGCAGCAAATAAATCGACATTATCGAGCAATTCGATAAGCTGTGTTTCTCCAATGGCTTGAATGAGGTTTTCATAGGTGACATCATTGAGGGAACTCATTTTTCCAAGCATGAGTTTACCATCTAAGAACTCAACAGCATCCGTATGCCCTGCATTCGCAACCGAAATGAGTTTCGCATTTTCTGGCATCTTTAAGAAGACTGGATGGATGTTAGGGACACCTAAGGCACCTAAATATGTAATTTTGGTTTCATGTTGAGATAACGCATTACACATAATCGGACCATTTCCACCAATTTTTTCTTGAACGGGGAAGAGTTCGATATTGGTCGAAAGACCAGAGGCTTTTTCAATGCGTTTAGCAAATTGAAGCATGGTTTCGATTCTTGTAAAGTGTTCACTATCGAGACGTTTATCAACGGCATGAATGATTTCGTCGATAAATCCATCAAAACCAATGACAATTGATTTATTTTGATAAGGCAAGGATTTTAATTTTTGGGAGAGTTGACGTTTAACAGATTGCATAGGCATACCTTCTTTCACAGAATTTAATCATATTATACCATGAAAAGTATGAAGATAAATGATATAATGAGTACGGAAAAGAGGGAGATTTATGACGCATACCACCACGATCCATCCACGTTATCAAGAAACCGATCAAATGGGGATTATTCATCATTCTGTCTACCCAATTTGGTATGAAATAGGCCGTGTTGAATTTTGTGAGGTTCTGGGTCTACCATTTCATATCATTGAAGAAAGAGGATTGAGACTCGCGATTCTATCGGTGCATAGTGAGTTTATTAAATCAGCACGATTTGGTGAAGTTTACCAATTGAAGACCCATATCACTGAACTTTCTAAAGTGAGAATGAAATTCACCTATGATATCTACAATTCGAATCATGAACTGATTCATCAGGGGTATACAGAAGTCGCCTGGTTGAATAGCGCGTTAAGACCTGTTAATTTACAAAAACTTTATCCAGATATTTACTCAATTTTTGAAACATCATTATCCAAAATCATCTAGGAGTTATCATGCTGATTATCCACGCATCCGATTTAGATCAAAAAGCAAACCAAGATCTCATTCACGCTACCGTCAAACAAGGTGGTCTTTGTGTGTTTCCTACGGAAACTGTGTATGGGATTGGTGCGGATGCGACCAATGATGAAGCGATCAAAAAAATCTTTCTTGCCAAGGGCAGACCTTCCGATAATCCACTCATCGTTCATCTAGCATCTAAAGATGATTTAGAGAAGTGTGTCAGTGAAATTCCTGCTCTTGCAATTCCTTTAATGGATCAATTTTGGCCTGGACCGTTAACCTTAGTGTTTAAAAAGAAGTCATCGATTTCTTATCTTGCAACTGGAGGGTTAGAAACCGTAGGGATTAGAATTCCTTCCTCAATGATTGCAAAAAAGGTCATTGAAGCAGCAGGTGTTCCCCTTTGTGCACCTTCAGCCAACATCAGTGGCCGTCCTTCAGCCACAATCTTTTCTCATGTGCTCGAAGATTTTAAAGATAAAGTTGAGCTTTTGATCGACGGTGGAAAAGTGACGATTGGTCTAGAATCCACTGTGCTTGACATAACTACACCCATTCCAGTACTTTTGAGACCAGGAGCTATTACGAAGGCTATGATTGAAAAAGTGCTACATATAGCCATTATGGATGGAACCCAAGATGCGGTGACGGATATCCCTAAGTCACCTGGGATGAAATATCGTCACTATGCACCTCATGGTGAACTCAGTTTAGTTCGTGGTGAATTACATCAAGTCGTTGCCTTTTTCAAACAATCACTTTCTGACAATCACAACATAGGAATTATCGCTCCTAATGAATATCTTGAAAATCTTAAGGGAAAACATCTCATTTCTATCGGGTCTATGCATGACCCTGATGAAATAGCTTCCAATATCTTTGAAGCCCTGCGTACGATGGATCATAATCATGTGAATGTCATCTACATCCCTACACTTGACGATAAAGATTTGGGTCAAGCCATTATGAATAGACTTCTTAAAGCAGCATCACATCGAATCATCGACCTGGACGAAGGACGATGATTTTTATCTTAATAAAGATGTAAGCATTTTCTAATAAAGAATACTTCAATCTTAAAAAAATGTATGTATAATAGTGGTTGGACAACAAGAAAAAGGGTGGACATGTGAAGCATATATTTTCAAAAATAGGCTGGTTTGTTAAGGAAAATTGGAAGACGTATGTCGTCTTATTTTTGTTATTAATTGCGATATCACTCATCTCTTTGGCACCCGCGTATGTCCTTGGTTTATCTATTGATACGATTGTTTCAGGTGGACTCACAAGACAAACACTTGTGATGCTCGTGATTGGGTTAGCATTACTACCGATTGCAAGATACTTCTTAAGTTTTGTCTATAACCATCTCTCACAAAAAACCGCTCAAACACTCACTTTTCAAATGCGTAAACGTTACTTATCGCATCTTTTTGATATGGACTCACAGTTCTATGAAAAGTATGATAAAGGTGATTTAATCGCGAGAGTCACCGCAGACCTAGATGCCATTACCCAGGCAGCATCCTCAATGCTTGAAGGGATCATCTTTAACGTGGGTGTCATTATTTTTGCCATCACCGTGATGTCAGTGACCATCAGTTGGCAACTCACTTTAATCTCAGTATCGATCATGCCGATTGCCTTAACATTTTTAAATATCATCCGAAATCAAAAACGTAAATATATTAAGCGCCATCGTGAGATCTATGCAGATATGACCGAAAAAGTGTTGGAATCAGTCGAAGGACAAAAAGCGATTCGTGCGTATGTTCAAGAAGATAATGACCTAGAAAAACAATATCAAGCCATTAATAATGACATTGAATCATGGCGCTATATCGTGAAATTTGAAAACTGGTTTAACCCACTCTTTGAAGTCGTTTATGGAATTGCCTATATTCTTGCTTTTGCCTTTGGTATCTTCTATATCATGCAACAACAGATGACGCTAGGGGGACTGATTACTTTTGTTTCCTATATTGGTATGCTCTATGGTCCCATCATTTCGATTTCTAATATCTTTGCTCAAATCAATAATGCCACGATTTCAGTCGATCGTCTTGATGAAATCATGCAACAACAACCCATCGTTCATGATGAGATTGATTCTAAACCCATCGGTACGTTCCAATCCATTGAATTTAAGGACGTCACCTTTAAGTATCCCTTTGATAAGCAACCTGTCATTAAACAGATAACATTCACGATTCATCATGGGCAAACGATTGGCATTGTAGGACCCACAGGGGCTGGAAAGTCAACGTTGATCAGACAGTTATTAAGAGAGTTTAACGTCACTGATGGTCAAGTCTATGTTGATGGACTACCCATAGAGACCTATAAGATAGAAGATATTCGTAATCTTGTAGGCTATGTTCCTCAATCGCATATGCTTTTTAGACGCTCCGTGGAAGACAATATTTTAATTGGTGACCCCAAAGCGAGTCATCAAGCCTTTGATCGTGCAGTAAAGATTGCTGATTTTGAAAAAGACTTAATCTATCTTCAAAATGATCTTCAAACGATGGTGGGAGAAGCTGGGGCTACACTTTCTGGTGGTCAAAAACAACGTTTATCCATCGCTCGTGCCCTTATCAAAGATCCACAGATTCTCATTTTAGACGATTCGCTATCCGCCGTTGATGCGAAAACAGAAGATACCATTATCGAACATCTCAAAGACTTTAGAAAAGGGAAAACGAATATCATCGTTGCCCATCGTTTTTCTGCTGTCAGGGATGCTGATATGATCTATGTTTTAGAAAATGGACGAATCACGCAAAAAGGCACGCATCAAGAGTTGCTCCGCCAAGAAGGCTGGTATAAGATGCAATATATCCAGCAGATGACCATGAGTAGGTAAGACGATGTTTAAGACAATGAAGAAAGTTTGGCGCTATATCGGTAAATACAAGAAATTATTATTCATCACACTCACTGCCATGCTAATTGTTCAAGGCTTGGGTCTTTTAGCACCTTTAATCGTCAAGTCGATTCTTGATGATTATTTGGTGGGTATCGAAAGACCATGGTATGAAACGACAGATGAAGCAAGTAGTGTCTTCTATGAAGGCAAATACTACACACAAGAGAGTACATCAGATGATGTCTTATCGATCGTTATATATGAAGGTAAGTATTATGCCGCTTTTGACAATGTCCCTATGGGAAATAAAGACTTAAGTGGATCGATGCTCACAGTGACGACACAAAGTGGTGAGATCTTTACCTATTCGGTCACTCAGCTTAACCGTGAAGATGTTCTAAATTTCTATCAACCCTTTGTTCAACCACTAACGATACTAATTCTTTTACTGACCCTAAGATTTTTCTTACAAATCGTCTTTACCTACATTCAACGTATTTCAACCTCGATGATCAACGTCAATATTGTTCGTGACGCAAGAAAAGATGCGGTTAGATCCTTACAGAAGATGCCGATGACCTATTTTGAATCGGAACCTGCTGGGAAAATCGCGAACCGAGTCATCAGTGATGTTGGGGGGATGATGAATTTATTCTCAACGATCATGAACTTACTTGTTAACGCATCACTTTCCGTTATTTTCGCCTATATCGGGATGTTTTATTTAGATGCAAGACTTGCACTTTTGACATTCCTTATCTTCCCTGTGGTCTATTTTTGGTTGCGTAATTTCACGAAAAAGCTTAACAAAATCGCCGTGAAAGTCAATGAAATGGCATCCATGATCACAGCACAACTCAATGAAATCATTAATGGGATCAATATTTTGCAGATCTTTAACTTTAGAAAGCAAACCGAAGATCGGTTCAATCAATTATCCTCTGATTTCATGAAAGAAAAGATATCAGAAAATATCTTACACTTATCCATTGGATGGAACATGATCCGATTAATCGGTTCTCTAGTTACCGCAGTCATCGTACTTTATTTTGGTCAAGGATATTTAAATATTGCCGGATTTGTTGTGACTGCAGGGATTATCTATGCTTATAATGATTATCTATCAAGACTTATTGAACCTGTAGGTACTTTGTTTAGAGAAATTGGGAATTTACAACATTCCATGGTACGAACAGAACGTATTTTCAAGATTATCGATGGCGATCAAGAAGATGGATCTTATGAGGCAATCCCAAGATTCAAAGGACATATTGTTTTCGATCATCTCTGGTTTTCTTATAGTGAAGGAACACCCGTCCTCAAGGGTATCAATTTAGAGATTAAACCTGGTCAATTGGTTGGTTTAGTGGGTCATACAGGTTCAGGTAAGAGTTCACTCATGAGTTTACTTATGCGCTTCTATGACTTAAAATCTTATGATATGGGACAAATTACGATTGATGGCATCGATATCGCAACACACACCAAGCGTAGTTACCGTCAACATGTAGGGATCGTTTTACAGGATCCAGCGATGTTTAAGGGAACGATTGCAGATAATATTCGTTTCGGGCAAAATGTCTCTGATGATGAGATTGAGCGAATCCTAAGGAGTATTGGTGGAGGTCGTTTGCTTGATAAGCTCGAAAAGGGCATTCATACGATGATCACACGTGCGGGTGGGAATCTCTCGGTGGGAGAGAAACAAATAATTTCATTTGCAAGAGCTGTCGTTCATGATCCCGCGATCTTAGTTATGGATGAAGCAACCGCAAATATCGACACAGAAACAGAAACGATGCTACAAGAAGCTTTAGAAAAGGTAAGACAAGGACGAACGATGGTTGTCATCGCACACCGTCTCTCGACGATTAAGAATGCTGATAAGATTGTTGTTTTAGAAAACGGAATGAAAGTTGAAGAGGGGAAACATAAAGATTTATTAGCTAAAAACGGTGTTTATGCCAATATTTATCGTTCACAGATCAAACCAGGGGCGGAAATCAGTTGATTTTCGCTTTTTTTTATTTTTTTCCAATAAAATCTTAGACCTCATCGTTTATAGGGTGAAAGAAAAAATGAAAGGAAGAAAAAAATGAAAAAATTAGTTATAGGATTATTCTCACTTATCTTGGTTGCAACACTTGCTGCATGTACTGGTTTAAATGGTCAGGTAGGTTTTGCCCTCACGACCGATGAAGATG
>JBBIMC010000077.1:0-2694 GCA_037444605.1 Mycoplasmatota bacterium
GATGCTTTCATAATGACGAATCCTTCAACCTTGTTTGAGGCAAATGCATTGACGAGTAAAGCGATGATGGGTCCATGAAATGGGGCTAAAATCAGGATGAAAATAAGATTAATTAAGGATATATCTTGAATAAAGCCAGAGGTTAACACAATTAAAAAGGTCGCTAAGATCCCTAAGATATAACTCAAAAACAATTTAATTCCTATGTAATAGTTGACGTTGATCGGGGTAATTTTTAATGATAATAAAACGTAGTCATCCTGATCATCTAATAGCGTGAATCCCGCAATCGCACCAAACATAAAGCCATTCATCAGGATCAAGAAAAGCGTGATGATTTGCGTTGCGATCGGCGAAGATTCTCTTTCGAGATAAGGCACTAAGAAATAAGCAACCACGGATAAAATAATAGGAAAGATAAGCATAAATGTGTACATTTTATCCCGAAACATGGATTTTAATTCGTGTTTTAATACGCGGGAAAACATGGTTTACACCCCACTTTGCTTGACAGCATATTCTTTAAATTTGGGCTTAACATAGAGGTAATATCCCAACACGGCGTAAAGAATCAAGACCACGATGGCAATCGCACTTCGTACAGTAAAATCACCAGAAAAGCTAAGCATGATCAGTTCAATCGCTGATTGTGTGGGAATGATAAGCAGGATACTGTCCCAAATATCAGCTTTTAAAATAAGATTGAAGAAATGAAGGGCAACGGGAATGACAATGAGGAAAGAATAGATCATGACATTCACTAATAACGTTGTAAAATCCTTTGAATGAAAGGAGAAGACGAAACCTAAGAGACTATGCATGAAAATGGATAGCGCAAGTCCTGGAATGATATAGTACCAATACACGGTCACATCTTTCACGATGAAGAATGCTACAATCACAAGCATGGATGAAAATAAGCTGTGAATTGTATTAGCGATCGCTTTGGATAAGATGAGTTCTTCGTTGGTCACCGGGGTAACTAGCATCGTTGAAAACGTGGATTCTGTCTTTTCAAAGAACATGACAGAACCGATGAAGATGACAGACATCATTGTCGCATCAATCATGATGACAAAGGGAAGCATTTGTGAGAGCAAGTTGGAATCATCGATGAAGTAAAGGAGAAGAAACCATACGAGCGCGACCAATACTGAGACGGTCGTGACATGGTATTTTGTCAGCCTAGAGAGTTCACCTTTGATTAGGATACCGAGTTTACTCATGATTAAGTCCTACACCGGTGACTTGGATGAAGATTTCTTCTAATGTGGTTTCTCCACTATGAAGCGTTTCAATGTCTTTGGTTTTAAGAAGATTGAAGAATGCTTCGTTATGAGCGATGTCATCCATGGGGAACTCAACGCCAACCGTCTTTCCGTTTTCTTTGTATTCGATCTTTATGACACGTTTGCCATATTTGATCTTTAAGTTTCTTGGACTATCCATTTCAATGATTTGACCATTGACGATAAATGCTACACGGTCACAGAGCTGATCGATATCCGCCATGATATGAGAAGTAATAAAGACCGTACCGCCTTGAGCTCTAAATTCTTTGATCATATCTTTTAGGATCATCGCATTGGCTGGATCTAACCCGTTGGTGGGTTCGTCCAAAAAGAGCATTTGAGGTGAGTTTAACATCGCTCTGACAAAATTAAGGCGAATCTTCATCCCTTTGGAATATTCAGAGACCATCTTATCGCGATCATCCCAGAGACCTAAACGCTTCATTAATGACTCGACATCATGATTTCGTTTGTAGAGTTTCATGAAAAACTCAATGTTTTCCATCGCTGTCATCTTGGTGAAATGAATAGGCATTTCAAAACTTACTCCAATATCTTCGAAGAAGGAGTCATCAAGTTCAGCGATGTTGTTTCCATTGTAACTGATCAATCCTTCATAATTTTCAAGGAGCTTGATGAGAATCTTTTGGGTTGTGGATTTACCGGCTCCACTTGGCCCGAGGAAGCCAAAGATTTCTCCTTTGTTAATTTCAAAGGATAGTCCTTTGATTGTTTCCTCTTTGTTTTTTGGATACGTGAAATGCAAATTTTCAACTTTGAACATGTGTTTCGATTCCTTTCTGCAAGATATCTGCAATTAAATTGACATAATGTTTTATGGATTCCATCCCTTGTTCAGGATGAATGTAGGACTCAAAGGTCATTTTGTTCATATAATCAAGGATCATGGACGCGAGTAGTTTTGCATCAATCGTCTTACGGATAATTCCCTTTTGTTGATCGATCTTAATTAGATTTTCAAAGTATAGAATGCCTTGTTCCATGGATGATTTCATTAGATCAGTGTCCATGAATGCTTTAGATTGCATCATGTTATACCCAGCCGCAACGAGCTTGGGGTATGCTTTGGCAAATTCAAACCCTCGTAAATACATATACTTAAAACGTTCAAGAAAGGAAAGCTCGTTTTTGGGGTCGAAGAGATCTTGATACCTTAGAGCTTTTTTTTCTCCAATATATTGAAAGAAATAAATAAAGAGATCATCTTTGTCGCTAAAATACTGATAAAACGACCCTCGAGCAATCCCCGAATCTCTGACGATGTTAGATAAGTTAATGTGTTCATAGGTGTGTGACGAGAGTTCTTTGATAATCGCATCAATCACACGCTCTTTTTTTTCAGTTTTAAGGTTATAAAATGTTTCAGTGGGCATGAGCTCTC